>JAUWJM010000013.1 GCA_030607715.1 Candidatus Aerophobota bacterium | reverse complement strand
TCTTTCCGAATTGCATTTACAACAACTCTTCCTCCTCTTTCTAAAATTCTTAATGCTTCAACTATTGGCTTCCAGGTAGGAGTAAAGTCAATTGCACAGTTAAGCTTGGTTGGTGGAATGTCCCCAGTTGCTCCAATCCAGTCAGCACCCAATCTCTTGGCTAAATTTTGGTGCTCTTTCTGGTGAGGTCTGGTGAAAACAAAGACCCTGGAATTTTGATACTTGTATTTAACTATTTGAATAACAATGTGAGCTGAAGCTCCAAAACCGAAAAGACCAAGAACTTGCCCATCCTGAAGTTTGCTTAGTTTTAGGGCTCTATATCCAATTGCTCCAGCACACAATAAAGGGGCTGCCTGAGAATCAGAAAATCTTTCAGGAATAGGATAGGCAAAGTCTTCTAAGACAGTTGTAAATTCAGCATAACCACCATTAGCATCGCAGCCAGTAGCTTGAAATTTAGCACATAAATTTTCCCTTCCTTCCTGACAGAAACTGCATTCCCCACAACTTGAGTAAATCCAGGCAATTCCCACTCTATCTCCTCTTTTAAATTTAGCTACCTTTGAGCCTAATTTTTCCACTCTTCCAACAATCTCATGACCAAGAATTATTGGAAGTTTTGGCTGAAGTCTTCCCTCAATCTCATCAAGTTCAGTATGACAAACTCCACAAGCTGAAACCTTCACTAAAATCTCTTTTGAATCTGGCTCAGGAACTGGTAAATCAATCACTTCCAAAGGTTCTTTCTCAACTGGTAAGATTTGTTTAAGTATCATTGCTTTCATTTTTATTCCTCGGAAACTTTCTTTAAGACAATCTGTTTATCTGTTTGACGAGCAAGCTCCTCATAAATCTCTTTGTACTCTCTGTAGGACTTTGTACTCACTAAAATTTTTTTACGAATCAAACCTTCTTCAAAACAGATGGTTCCTTTGGAAAAAGTGTATTCACTGAAATAGCTAAACCAGGGAGTATCTTCAGTAATAGGTTGAGGTAAATAATCAACAGCGAGATTTTGTGGAAGTTTAATTTCAACTGACATATACGAGGAGCTTAAAATATCAAAATCCAGGGGATAGTTTCTCTTTTCCCGAGAAACTAAAGTAGCAGAAACTCCACCCAGCAGAGGAACAAGCCTATTTTTACCAGCTTCAGCTAAGAATTTTGGCCCTTTAAACTCCATTTTAATTTCTACCGGCTGATCAAGGTCTTCCACATCACTTATCTGATAGTTCTGAAGCTCTCCACCAGGAGAAATCGTGCTCACCCATGATTTAAGCTCCTCCTTAGTTAAAACAGGTTTAGTATACTTCAGCCACCATCTTTGTCCCTGATTATATATTCCAAAAGTATCAATTTTCATAGTTCCGGAAATACTCTCATCTGGATTTACTGAAATTGTAAGCTTGCGAAAAACCTTGTTATGCTCAGCTCCAAATAGAGGAATCTTTTCAATTTTTCCCTCTTTTTCGTAAAACACTAAGACCTCTCTATTCTGATCCCCGCCAGGGAGGTCCCCGAAAGAAGTAGTTTCCCCTGTGGGATCAAGAAAGATCAACTCTTTCCCAATCTTAGTCAGACAAATAGCATGATTGAAAAGCAATGTAGGAAATCCCTCATCTAAGGGATAAATTCCCCTTGTTCCAATAAGGACAGGATAAGCAGAAATTCCAGCAAACTTAAGCATAGAAATCAAGAGCATTGTCTGATCTTTGCAATCCCCATATTTATTCTTAAATATCTCAGTGGCATAGTGGGGCTCAAAACCAGCTTCTCCATACTCTACTCCTACATATCGAATTTTTGCCGCACACCAGTTGTAAATTGCTCTGGCCTTGTCTTTTTCTGTGCTCTTTCCTTTGATTAATTCCTGAGTTTTTTCTTCTATTGCCTCATTGGTTCTTATCTTTTCTTTATAAAGCTTCTCCCACCACTTATAAATATGGCTCCAGTTACTAAAAGAGGAAAGGCAAAAATAAGGAGTAATCTCGGCATATGGAGGCATAGAAGGCTCAGCAATAATCTCAGGGATATCTTTAAACTCCCAGGTATATTTACTCCCATTTTTTAGCTTTTCCACAGAAGGGGAAAAGTTCAGCTCATAATTAAGGTATCCAGGGTTGTAGGATTTGAAACTGATTTCATACTCAGGCGGAACAGTTAAGCTAATCCTTTTATTGAGACAGGGCTCAAAGCTCTGAATTGAATAATTTTCACAAAGCTCCCTTCCATTAATTAATTTTTTAATATATTTTTTTGCCTTATACTCAATTATAGCTCCCTGGGTTAATCCAGGCATGGAGATTATCTTTAAACGAGCATTGCTATATAAAGGATATTCTGGATACTCGGAGATATCTCGAATATGCTTGGCTCCTACAGAAATGATTGTTCCATCGAGTTTAATAGTTCGAGCATATACTACTTCTATTTTCTCATAAGTGGAATCGTAACTTAATTTTACCTCGCCATATTTTTCTTTTCCTCGATCATTTAAAATCTTTATCAGAGAATGGTGCTCCTGCACAGATGTGTAATCATTCAATATTTTGAAGTTTTCATCGCTCAAGAGGATGATTGCTCCAGCATTTGTATATTCAGACTGTCCGGGGGAGGTCTCAATTAAATTTTTAATGTAAGAATCGGCAATATCCTTAACTGTGGCTACCCTGGTTTTAGCTGTGATATAGGTAACTCTTTCCTCAGCAAATTTTTTATACTTTATTCCTTTAATTTTTCCGTAAATTTTGACTGCCTGATCAAAAAGATTTTGTTTTTCACAAGTTTTTCCGTAGAAATACAAAAATTCCTCATCTTCTGAATCCTTGTTTTTGTCGAAAATACTTAGGGCATCTGTCCAATCTCCATTTTTAAAGTAAGAGAGAGCCAAAAGTTTAGCTATAGCAAAATCTTGGTCCTTTTTCGCATAAACAGAAGCTAATATCTGGATAGCTTCTTCAAACCTTCCGTGTTCATAGTAAAGTTTGCCCAGTAAAAAATTAATTTTAAGCTTATCAGCTCCTGGTTCCTTTAAAGCCAAATCATACTCACAGACAGCCGCTTTAAAGAACTTCTCACTTTGAGCTGCATACTCATTAGCCAGTTCAAGATGAGTTTTAGCCATGCATTGGCAAGTAAATACAAAAACAAAAATCACAGCTAAAAAGATAAATCTTTGCATCTTAAATTTTGTTTTTTTCATAGGATTATCCTTTTTAGTTAAATTATAGAAATCAAACTTTACCAGATATAATACAATTTCTGGCGGTAATGTCAAATTCAATCTTACATTGCCACAATTTGGATTATGTGCTATAAATATAAGGACATTATCTATTGGATTATTCATCAATGAATTTTTGGAAAAAATTAGACAAAGAGAGGATGTGAAAATAATTTAACTAACAAGGGAAAATAGAGAGAAAATTATCTATAATATTCAAAACATACTAAACGGTCCTCAGATGGGCTAAAGAAGAAGGGAGAAAGAATGGAAGTATTAAGTAACATTCCTATTGAATTTGATTTGGAAAAGATATTGAAATTTTTTAAGCTAAATGGTGAGACACAAACAAAACAAAAAAAACTTATAAAAGAACTTATTAACTTAGCTATTAATTTAATAAATCCAAGAGTTGTCTATGAAATAGCTTTTGTAGAAAATAAAACCGATACAACTGTAGATATTGGGAAAGTTCAATTTAAAAGCAGAGTTCTTAGAGAAAACCTGGGTAAATTGGAAAGAGTTTTCCCCCACATTGTTACCATTGGGAGAAAATTAGAAAACAAGGCCGCCTTAATGAATGACCTTCTCAAGCAATATTATCTAGAGGGAATAGCGGACTTAGCCTTACATTACACCCGCAGGTATCTGGAAAGGCATCTCAAGAGAGAATACAAACTTGGACAGATCTCCAATATGAGCCCAGGTTCTTTAAAGGACTGGCCCATTACCCAGCAAAAAGAGTTATTCTCTATATTCAATAATACTCAAAAAATCATAGGGGTAAGTTTAACTGATAGTTTTCTGATGATTCCCAGAAAATCTGTCTCAGGAATTTATTTTCCTACTGAAATTAAGTTTTATAGTTGCCAGCTCTGTCCCAGAAAAGTATGCTTTGGAAGAAAAGCACCTTATGATCCAAAGTTAGCCAAAAGTTATAGGTAATAATTACTCATTATTTATAATCCCAACTCAGAGGATATTTTTTTCATAGATTCAAGAACATTTTTAACATGCTCTCTTAAATCAATTTTCAACTCTTTTGCACCTTTCTCAATATCCTGACGATTTACACCCCCAGCAAAGGATTTATCCTTCCATTTTTTCATAACTGAGCTTACCTTTACATCAACAATGTGTTTAGAAGGGCGAACAAGAGCTACTGCTACTATTAGTCCAGTGAGTTCATCCACAGCATAGAGAGTTTTCTCCAAAAGAGTTTGTCGGGGCACTCCGGTATGATCACCATGAGCTAAAATTGCCCTGGTCATATCTTCAGGATATCCTTTTTCCTGAAGGATTTTTACCCCCTGGAAAGGATGATCTTCCAAGGAAGGATACCTCTCATAATCAAAATCATGGAGCAGGCCTGTTACTCCCCATTTTTCAGGATCTTCTCCAAATCTTTTTGCATAATCCCTCATAGCTGCCTCAACAGCTAAGGCATGCTTAACAAGATTTCTATTTTTTGTATACTCCTCTAAAAGAGTAATAGCTCCTTCTCTGCTTGGCCAGCCCATTAAATTCTCCTTTTTATTATTTTTATATTAGCAGCATTCTATCCTCAACTAATCTTTCCTTTTTCACCTCACTGAATTTATCTAAGAGGTCTTTAATCCCCATTTTTTCTCTTTCTTTACCCGAGATATCCAGTATTATTCCTCCTTCATGCATCATAATGGTTCGGTTGCCAAATTGTAAAGCCTGTTCCATATTATGAGTAACCATAAGAGTAGTAAGTTTTTTTTCGGCAATAAGTTTTTGTGTTAAAAAAAGAATTTTCTGAGCTGTTTTTGGATCCAGATTAGCTGTATGTTCGTCGAGCAGTAATAATTCGGGTTGGGCAAAAATAGCCATAAAAATGGTTAAGGCTTGTCTTTGCCCCCCAGATAAGGATTCTACTCTTTCCTGTAATCGTTCTTCTAATCCCAGTCCTATCGTCCTGAGTTTTTCTCTAAATTTTTCTCTTTTTCTGTGGGTCACTGCCAGATGTAATCCCTTTTTTTTACCCTTTAAATCAGCTATAGCTAAGTTCTCTTCAATAGTAAAAGAAGCCGCTGTTCCTTGCAGAGGATTCTGGAAAACTCGTCCAATAAATTTAGCCCGTTTATAATTGGGAAGATGAGTGACATTTTTTTCACCTATTTCAATTTTACCTTGATCGGGTAAAATTACTCCGCTAATTAAATTTAAAAGAGTAGTTTTCCCAGCTCCGTTGCTTCCTACGATAGTAACAAAATCTGAGTGAGGAACAGTTAAATTAATATTTTTAACCGCAATATTCTCACTGACGCTACCTTTAAAAAATATCTTTGTTAAATCAGTGATTCTTAACAACTTTAGGCTCCCTAATTTTAAGTTTACTCCGAATGACAGGAAAAGAAAGAATTATAATAACCAATAAACCTGTAAGAAGCTTTAGGTCAGTGGGTTTAAACCCAAAATTGTATCCCCACTTCAAGGCAGCCGCTAAGGCAGATCTATAAACTATAGCTCCAACAATAGCAGAAAAGGTCATTATACCAATAGTTCTACCACGAACTAAAGCTCCGCCAGTAATTATAGAAGCAAGCCCTGCTACAATCATACCAATTCCCATCCCCACATCAGCAAAACCTTGATACTGGGCATATAGAGCTCCGGATAAAGCAACTAAACCATTAGATAAACTCAACCCAATCAGCTTAGTAGTATCGGTATTTACCCCTTGAGACCTGATCATCTGTTCATTATCCCCTGTAGCTCGAAGAGATAAACCTATTTCAGTATGCAAAAAGATATCCAATAAAAATTTTAAAGAGACTAAAATTATAAAGAAAAACAAGAGAGTAAGATACACCTTATTCAGAGGAAAATTAACCCTGTTTAAAATAGTTATAACAGTTTCGTATCCTAAATATCTGGATAAAGATATATTAGGACGCCTCATAATCCTTTAATTTATTGAATATAAACAAATCATAGTCAGGATTCCAGCTAAGAGAGGAGCAATTTTTAATTTAGTATGCAAAAAACCGGTAAGAAGACCTGCTAAAATTCCAGCTAAAACAGCAACTAAAAGGGAAAGAAAAGGATTTACTCCTTTGATAATCATAATAGCTGATACAGCTGCCCCCAGGGGATAGCTTCCATCTACTGTAAGGTCAGGAAAATTAAGCACCTTGAAAGTTATATAAACACCAAGGGCCATAACACCAAATAACATCCCTTCTTCTAAAACATGTAAAATAAAACTTAGCAACTTTCTAAAATCTCCTTAATTTGCAAAAAGGGAGACGAAAGTCCCCCTTTTTGCCTTACTAATAATACTAATAAACTTTTTTATAAACTTATTCACCAAAAACCTGAATTTTTACCTTTCCACCTTCTCTATTCATATCTTCAGTGAAAGCTGTAATATTCTCAAGGAGTGAAGGAACATCCACATGTATCTCAATAGCTGTTTTCATATTTACCCAAAGCTCTACATTTTTTGCAAACTCTACAGGAATATCACTTGGTTTTGTTCCCTCAAGAATCTTCACAACGATTGGTGCTGTTTGCTGTCCATGCTGATAGTAGTTAAAACCAAGTGCTATCAGAGCTCCTTTTTCTAAAGTAGTGGGATCGGCTAAAATTAGGGGAATGTCATTAGCATTGGTTATCTGTATCACTGCGTCCAGAGCTGAAACTACAGTGTTATCTGTGGAGACATAAATAGCATCTACCTTTCCTACCAGAGATTGAGTTGATAAAAAAACATCGGAAGTAGTGGAAACAGTTGCCTCAATTAATTTTAGACCCAGTTCTTTGCAAGCCTTTTTAGCTAACTCATTTGTTAATACAGAGTTAGCCTCGGCAGCGTTGTAAAGAGTTCCCACATTTTTTGCATTGGGAAATATCTTTTTGATTAGCTGGAATTGTTTTCCTACAGGAGTTAAATCAGATATTCCCGTAACATTGTTGCCAGAGTTATCCAAATTCTTAACTAAGCCTGCTCCTATTGGATCGGTTACTGCTGAGAAAACAATGGGGATTTCTGTGGTAGAATTTACTACTGCCTGAGAAGTGGGTGTAGCAATAGATAAGATTAAATCTACTTTTTCACTAATAAATTTCTGAGCAATAGTTTTGGCTACAGTGATATCTCCCTGGGCATTTTGTCTATCGTAGCTGATATTTTTACCCTCTATATAACCATACTCAGCCATAGCATCAATGAAACCATCTCTCACCGCATTTAAAGCAGGATGGTCCACTATCTGCGTAATCCCAATCTTTATCATTTCTTCAGCAGCAAGTAGGGAAAGACAGCTAAAGCTTAAAAGAATCACTCCAGCTATTGTTAAAGCCGTCAATAACTTAACTTTTCTCTTCATTCTTTTCTTATTACCTCCTCTATTCTAATCTTCTTTGTAGTGATGTTTTTTTGTTTTTAGTTACTCCCCCTCCTTTCATAGATTTTCTTCCTAAATCTATAGCTAATTTTACTGCCTGCAAGAAATTGTAGTGGTCAGCTAAGTTTTTACCAGCAATATCAAAGGCTGTTCCATGAGCAACAGATGTCCTAATAACAGGAACCCCAGCTACTACAGTTACAACCTGGCCAAATCCTAAAGTCTTTATTGGTATAAATGCCTGATCATGATAAAGAGCAACTACAATATCAAATTCTCCTTTCTTTGCCTTAATAAAAACTGTGTCTGCTGGAATAGGACCTGTAGCCTTTATCCCTAAATGATTGGCTTTTATAATAGCTGGAATGATTTCTTTTGTTTCCTCTTCTCCAAATATACCTCCCTCACCTGCGTGGGGATTAAGAGCTGAGACACCTATTTTAGGTTGAGCTATTCCAAATAGAGTTTTAACTGAACTATTAGCTAAAATAATGGTATCAAAAACTCTCTTTCTGGTTATTAACTCACAAGCTCTTCTAAGAGGTATATGACTGGTTACCGTTAATACTCGAAGATTATTAAAAATTGACATAAGTGAGTAATTCTTTGATGAGGTTAGCTCACCAACTATATTAGTTTGAGAGGAATAGTGATAGCCTGCTTTTCTCATAGATTCCTTATTTAGAGGAGCAGAAACTATAGCTTGAATCTGTTTATCCATAGCCATTTTTACTGCCTCTTGAGTATAAACAACGGCTGCCTTCCCACACATTTCACTTACCCGGCCTATTTTTAACTTATTAATATCAATGTTGTTAAAATCAAGCACGTCAACAGTGCCGTATTCAAATTGAGCCTGGGAAATTTCCTTGACGGGATGAACTTTTAGATTCAAACCAGTACTTCTCAAAGTTGTCTTTATTACTTTAACATCTCCAAGAACTATGGGGAAACACTCCTCATAAACTTTTCCCTCATTTAATACTTTAACAGTAATTTCCGGTCCTATCCCCGCTGCATCTCCCATAGTAATACCAATTTTTGGTTTAAGCATATAGATTCTTTTTGTAATATTTTAAAACAACATTAGTAAGTATAAATTTATTTGGAAGTATTATATCAGATTTAAAAAAGCTGTCAAAATTTAGAAGAGGCTAAAGGCAAAGGGCTAAGGGTAAAAGGTTAACCAGACAGACGGAATAGACCAAATAGACGAGATATATCCCTTAAGAGATTTCAGAAACTAATTTGGTAAATTCCAAAATGGAATCCACTATGACATCAGCATTTTCTGAAAAAAATTGATTATTGCTTCTCAACAGAGCAGTTATTACACCAGCTTTTCTTCCAGAAATCATATCAAACTCATAATCTCCTAAGAATATCACCTCTTTTGGTGACAATTCCATTTGCCTGCAGGCCAGGAGCACTGGTTCTTTAGCTGGCTTAGGAGGAGCATCTTCACGGCTAATTATTCCATCAAAGCTTAAATTGAATCTGTTTAAAACTGTGCAAATTGATTTTTTGCTATTTCTGGTTACTATAGACTTTTTAATTTCTTTTTGTTCAAGAAATTTAAGAAGCTCAACTATACCTCTGGTAAGCCTACAAGTAAAAGCTGCTTTTTTCTCATGTTTGTCTAAAATTTTCCAGGCCTGAGCCTTCTTTTCCGGATCTTTGATATTATTTATACTCTCAAGAACAGGCTTTTTCTCCTGGGAGCCAAAAATTTCTCTACTAATTAAACTAAAATCAAGCAAAGACTTAACTAAAACTCCATCAAGATCAAAGATAATTCCTTTAATCTTATTCTTTCGCTTTTCTTTATTTAACCAGAGCAATTTTATCTCCTTAAGCCATTGGTATCCAGGTCAATAAAGCTTTTTTTGTAAATCCAACAGAGAAATTTCTTTCATCTTTACTCCAAATACATCAGAAAACCGGGGAATTAATTTCTCTACAACTTCTTTTAGTTTAATATCCCTATTTAAAAGCCTTTCCATAGAGGTCATAATTTGTGCCTCCATACCACAGGGCTGAATTAAATTAAAATAGCCAAGCTCAGTATTTACATTGAGGGCAAATCCATGTAGAGTAATCCATCTTCTAACTTTAATGCCAATAGAGGCAATTTTTTTTCTATCCACCCAGACCCCTGTTAAACCATTTATCCTTTCTGCCTCAATCTTGAACTCTTTCAAGACTCTAATTAACACCTCTTCTAAGTATCGAAGATACAGATGGAGATCTTTTAGATAACAATTCAAGTCCAAAATAGGATATCCCACTAACTGACCTGGCCCATGGTAGGTCACTCTACCTCCTCTTTCAATGTAAAAAATAGATACCTCCTCCTTTTTTAATCTTTCATAATCAATTAAAATCTCATCTTTCTTCCCTTTTTTTCCTACAGTAATAGTGTGAGGATGTTCAAGTAAAAGCAAAGCATCCTCGTTTAATTTTTTTTTCCATTTGGCCTGGAAAATTTTTTTCTGCAACTCCCAGGCCTTTTTATATTCAATTCTTTTTAAGTTAACTATAAGGCATTCTCTTGCTTTCAACTAAGAGCCCCGATAAAAACTTTTTATAACAAATTCAGCCATTATTCGAAAAACTCGCCAGGTATCCTCAACAATAAAACTCTCATCACCTTTTTCTTTTCTCATAATTTATTTTCTCAAAGTTATCTTGCTTTTAATTTTTTCAAAACGCACCTCCCCTATCCCGGGAACCTCCTTGAGCTGGGAAAGGATTTTAAATCCTCCTATTTCCTCTCTATAATCTACAATTCTTTGAGCAAGGACAGGACCTATTCCAGGAAGAAAAGTCAAATCAATGATAGAGGCTTTATTTAAAATAATTTTTCCCTCCGGGATATTAATTTCTCCTCCTTCCTCTACAGAGAAATTTAAATTTATTTCAGTTAGATCAGCCCAGGGGAGAGGACCCCCTGCTTTCTCAAGAACTTCCCTTACACAGATTCCCTGAGGTATACTATGCCACCCTGATTTTTTAACTGCTCCGGTAATTTTTACTCTAATTAAATTTGGAGAAAAAGCACCTGGTGAATAAGGAATTCCTCCTAAAAGTTTTATCCCTGCACCAATGAGAAAAACAGCTAAGATAAAAAAGAGGATAAGTTGCTCATCTCGGGTAAGATTCCACATATTTTTTCTTCTTCTAATTTTATCTTTATTTCAGCTTCAATATTACCAAATAAAGCTTCACTGTCAATTATATCTACTCCATTTTCCTGATCACACATGCTATCATAATAACCTATAAATCCTTTACAAAAAAAAGACGTGAGTTATACTCTAAGAAAAAATTTGTTAATTGACAGGGTGTAATCACCAGGATGAAAGCGCGTATGTTAGGAACTTTATTTTTTGCTCATTTTGTTAACGATTTCTATGGTCTTTTATTACCTATTTTTATCCCTGTGCTGGTTCAGGAAATAGGAATATCTTATTTTGATGCCAGTATTTTAATGACAACTGCTACTATAGTAGGTGCTGTACTTCATTCTCCTGTTGGATATTGGGCTGATCTTTATCGAAAAAGAGTAGCTGTTATTGGCATTGGTTTCCTCTTTTATGCTTTGGGAGTAATCATGCTTAGCTTAAGCAGGGGATTCAGTCTTCTTCTTGTCTCATCCCTTCTTATTGGAATTGCTATAACAACCTACCATCCTCAAAGCGCTAATCTTATTACCAAAGAGTTTATCAAAAAAAGGGGTCAGGCATTAGGTATCCATGGGGTAGGAGGTCAATTGGGACCATTTATTGCCCCTATCCTTATTGCCTTTCTTATCTCTCGATTAAAATGGAGGATGGCGGCTATAGTTTTGATTGTTCCTGCTCTCATTGCCATCACTTTTACACAACTAATATTGAAAGAGTCTAAAGAAAAAGGGGGGAGGGGATTTACCCATGTAATAAGATTACCTATTGTTTTTCTTGTTTTGATTTTGGGTTTAAACGGCGCAGTTTTTAGCGGAATTATTTCTTTTCTTCCCTCCTTTCTAACAAATGCAGGTTTTTCTTTAAATATAGCAGGTTTTTTAACAGGAACAATGCTGAGTATGGGTTTTATTGCTCAACCTCTTGGTGGTATTCTTGGAGATAGGTTTTCCAAGAGAAAAATAATTTTTTTCAGTCGTATAGGGCTAAGTATATTTTTTCTTTTTTTCTGTCTCATTATTGCACAAGGCTCTGCAATGCATTACCAATGGTTAATTCCTTCTCTTCTTGGAATAGGTTTTTGTGCTACCATTACTTTTCCTGTAGGCATTGCCTTTTCAGTTGAATTAGCTCCAGGAGAGAAAATAGGGACTTCCGTGGGAGTTTTAGGAGGCGGCACAATGATTATATCAGCAGTTACCTTGCCTGTAATTGGATACCTGATTGATAACTTTGGATTTATCAAGGGATTTAGTTTTCTGGGCATTCTGTCGCTAATAGCAATTTTTCTCAGCGGACTTTATCTCAGATTAGATTTCAATAGATTAAAGTAAAGGTTAGGGAGGAAGTGACTAAGTCTCTTGTCAAGATAGTCTGGTAGTCCTGTAGTCTTATAGTCCGGTAGTCTGAATAAGAACTGATCAATACAAATTATTGAAATTCGAGATATCGGATTAACCAACGAGAGAAGAAAAAAGGATTGTTGTGGGAATCCCTTTTCGGGGGCCCGTATAAGCTTCACTGGACTACAATATTAAGAAGCTTAAGAGGAACATAGATTGTTCTTTTTATGGATTTTCCCTGGGTATATCTTTTAATTTTTTCTCTATTTAAAGTTTCTCTTTCCACCATTTCTCTTTCCTCATTTGCAGAGATAACCATTCTGTCCCTTATTTTTCCATTAATTTGAATAACAATGGTAACCTGATGTTTTTTGAGGAACTTATCCTTGTATTCGGGCCAGGGATATTTAGATAAATCACCCTCGTATCCTGTCCTTTCCGCCAGTTCCTGACAGATATGAGGAGTAAAAGGATAAAGAAGCAAGAGAAGAACTTGCAAAGTCTGCTTATAGATAAGGCTATTCTTAAAAGAGTACTGGTAGAGAAAATTTACCAGTTCCATAAGAGAGGCCAGGGCTGTATTAAAATGAAAACGCTGCTCTATATCCTCGGTAACTTTCTTTATGGTTTTATGAACCATCCGCTGGAGTTCAATCTCCTCTTTGTTTTTTCCAGGAAAATAAATTTTCTCAAACTTCCCAGATTCCCATTGACTTTTTTCTTTCAAATTAGAAATAACTAATTTCCAAACTCTATTTAAAAAACGATGTATCCCTTCCAGTCCTTCTCTTTTCCACTCTAAATCGATCTCGGGAGGAGCAGCAAATAAAATAAATCCCCTTACTACATCCACTCCATATTCTTTAATCATCTGTTCAGGAGTAACAACGTTTCCCCTGGACTTAGACATTTTAGCCCCATCCTTTATTACCATCCCCTGGTTGAGTAATCTATTAAAAGGCTCTCCTGTTTCAATAAGACCTAAATCCCTCAAGGCTTTGGTAAAGAAACGGGAATACAAGAGATGTAAAATCGCATGCTCTATGCCTCCAACATAATGATCTACTGGCATCCAGTAATCTACCTCTTTCTTATTAAAGGGAATATGATCATTTTCCTGGCTGGTATAGCGCAAGAAATACCAGGAAGAATCTACAAAGGTATCCATGGAATCGGTTTCTCTTCTTGCCTCGTTCCCGCACTTAGGACACAGACACTTTACAAAAGACTCTACCTTCTTTAAGGGAGACCCTCCCTTGCCAGTTATTTGGACATCAAAGGGCAGCTCTACAGGAAGGTTCTCTTCAGGAACAGGCATCACACCACATCGGGAGCAGTAAATAATGGGAATAGGAGTGCCCCAATATCTTTGACGAGAGATACACCAATCCCTCAGTTTATAGCTTACTTTGTGATTTGCCATTTTCTGCTCAAGCATCCATTTACTCATTTTCTCTCGGGCAAGCTCGCTGGGAAGACCATTAAACTGAGCTGAGTTTACCATTGTACCTTCCTCTATGTAAGCCTCTTTTGGATTATCCTGATCAGAGCTCCAATGAGGAGGAGATACAAAAACTCTTACAGGTAAACCATACTTTTTAGCAAATTCAAAATCTCGTTCATCATGAGCAGGAACAGCCATAATAGCTCCTGTTCCATATTCCATCAAAACATAATTAGCTATCCAGATGGGGATTTTCTCTTCATTTACCGGATTTACTGCCCACAGACCGCTGATAATACCCCTTTTTTCTATATCTCCTCTAATTAACTGTTCTTTTTTCATCCTCTTTACTTCGTCTTTAATCTTTACATTCCTCCTGATAGCTTTTTCAGTTAAAGGATGATGAGGAGATAAAACAAGATAAGTGGCTCCAAAGATGGTATCCGGCCGGGTAGTAAACACAGGAATTTCAGTATAATTTTCCGCTAACTTAAATTTAATCTCCATTCCTTCACTCCTGCCAATCCAGTTAATTTGCATTTTTTTTACAGTAGGAGGCCAGTGAACTAAATTCTTAATTTCATCTAAAAGCTCATCAGCATATTTGGTAATTTTGAAAAACCACTGAGTAAGTTCCTTTTGTTGAACAGATGAGCCACACCGATAGCATTTATCATTTGTTACCTGCTCATTAGCTAAAACGGTCTTGCAAGCAGGACACCAATTAGCTGAAGCTTTTTTTCGATAAACTAATCCTTCCTGATAAAACTTAATAAAAAACCATTGATTCCAGCGATAATAATTCTCATCACAGGTAATAACTTCTCTTTCCCAATCATAAGAGATTCCCAATTGCTTTAACTGACCTTCTAAAATCTTGATATTGCGATAAGTCCATTCTCGGGGATGAATCTTCTTTTCTATAGCAGCATTTTCAGCAGGTAAACCAAAAGCATCAAAACCAATGGGATGAAGAACATTAAATCCCCTCATCCACTTGTATCGAGCCAGAACATCTCCAATAACATAATTGCGCACGTGTCCCATATGAATACCTCCCGAGGTATAGGGAAACATTTCCAGGAGATAATACTTTTCCTTGTCTTTTCTTAACCAAGAAGAAAAAGTTTTATTAACCTCCCAATATCTTTGCCATTTTTTTTCAATCTCTTGTGGTTTATATTGAAAACTCATTTCTCCATCCTAAAGTAGTTTAATTTTTGGAGCCGACGATAGGATTTGACAAGGTAGGTTTTTAGGATTTGTTTACTATGCTTATTATTAGCTTGTTTTCCTTATCAACACCTGTTTTTAGCCCTTTTTTCATCACTCTAAATTTATATCTTTTTGTCTTAATTTTGCCTCTTTTTGGACTATTCTCGTTACAAATTCGTTACAAGATTAACCGAGCATTATGTTTGATTTAAGATATTCCCTCCTGAGGATCAATCAATTTAAATTTTGATTTGTTTCCAGTAATAAGATCATCATAAATTTTATTAGTGCTCTCTAACCAAGGAGCTTTATTGTAATTAAGATTTTTTCTCTTTATTTGCGAGATATATGTTCCTAAAACAATGGATTTTTCACGATAAACAAAATAAATCATTCTAAATCCCCTTGGTCCCCTAATCCATAATCTATAGAGATATCCTTGCAAATGAGGGGGTAGATCGCGCATGGGCCTACCTGCTCTAAAAGGATCAGCACAAGCTTTTTCAATTTGCTTATTTAATGGTTTTTTCATAGAGGGATATATATCTAATAATTGCGAAGCCATATTTTGAAAGATTTCATGCGCAAGAAATTTAAACAAGGTGGGCTATTTTTTCTACTTTATCTATGTCAAGTTTTCCAGAATCAAGAGCCTCTTTTATTTTTGTCGAAAAATGAATAAAATTTGGGTTCAATGTTAATTCAATATTCTCACATTCTTCATCACTCAAATTTTTTATTGTAAGTTTTTCTGGTAAATCGCTCTTTATGATTGTCTTATCAAAAGCTACCTTTTTGAGATTAGAATTTTGATAAGCTAATTCAACAAGATCTTCCTCAGATAAATATCCAATTTCTTTAATCATGGACTTTATCTTTTGTTTGCTACCAGGAAAGATTGATTCCAGAATGGTATCAAATCGGCTTGCTTTATTTGTTAGGGAATATTTATTCCCCTGCCCTTTATCAAGTGGAATAGCAGAAATATAACACATAGACATAAGTTGCTCTTTGATTTCCTCCAATTCTTCGCTATATTGACCATGCAGGTACTTTTTGTAACCAAAAGGTTGTATGCCAGTATTTTTTTCGATGAAATATATAACTTTCTGCAAACGCTTGGCTCCATAGATCCCATTTTTGAATTGCTCTAAAACACCCAATAAAAACAATCTTTGCAGTGTTGCTTTGGAAATGATTCCCATTTTTTATTCACCCCCTTCTTTAAAAAAATTGCCCGGTGTTACACGAAGTAACACCGGGGAGATTATTGCTCACTGTTACACGAAGTAAAAATGAGGAGGTTATTTCAAACATACCTTTTTCCTTCACCCGGATTCACTGGAACTTGATACCTCTAAATATACAGATCTGCAAAAAGAGGTCATCACCTTTTATATATTTATATAATTATTATATATCACAAAAGTTTGTTGTCAAGGAAAGGTGGCTCTCTTCCCTTCTTATAGCCCAATCCAAAATTACCAACATAAATAAAACGAAAATTTGAGAATCATCTATTCTTTATAACTAAGGAAGCATTGTCAGACTTAGTTAAGAATAAGGAATCTCGGGCTATTGAGATACTTTGGCAAAAAACCAAACAAGATTATAACCCATATAAGAGGTGGTTGGATTACTGGAGGGAGAATTAACATGAAAACTAATCTAAGAAAGAAGGGAACTCGAACAAGTTCTTTTGGCTCTCCAGGTAGAATAAATCATAATTCTACTACTTTTTACATAAGTAAATTATACGAAGGATTGCCTAAAGAACAGGAAGTTAAATACATAGAAAATCCAATCTCTTCGGATTTTGCAGACAAAATCTTTTGCAAATCTTCTGAAAATATGCAGCAGTTACCTGATAGTAGTGTTCATTTGATTACGGGGAGAATGAAGACTCTTTATAATTCAAAAGTTTTTGTGGTCGATTTTATTCCCCCACTCACAAGCCCCCTTTTCTTATTTCCTTCTTTTGCCCATCCAATTTGACACAACATTCTGTGTGTATACTGAGAATAATAAAGATAAATCAATTTTCCTACTTTTCTGATTACTCCCATAACAATTTTGGTCTTATTTTGGTCATTATAATTAGGAAATCAGCTTATTACACGGGATTAAACGACTTGGAGCCGACGATAGGAGTCGATAAGGTAGGTTTTTAGGATTTGTTTACTATGCTTATTATTAGCTTGTTTTCCTTATCAATCCTTACTTTTAGCCCTTTTTTCATCACTCTAAATTTATATCTTTTTGTCTTAATTTTGCCTCTTTTTGGACTATTTTTGTTACAAATTCGTTACAAGATTAACCGAACATTCTGTTTGATTTATATATGAGGGGAAAATTTCATGGGATTGCTAATTGCAGATCTTTAATTTGAGATTTGTGATGAATATCAAATGGTCGCCTTCTTGGTTTTGTTTCAACTCCCACAGGAATAGGGTCACCATGTTGAATCAAAGATTCAAGATATGCTGTTGCTCCATCTTGAGCGTTTTTTAGAGCTTCTTCTATTGTATCTCCATCAACATGTAGTCCTTTTAATGCGGGACAATAAGCATGAAATCCATCACCATCAGGCTCAATAATGATACGGACTTTAAATTTAAGAGGATGGCCATTATTGGAGAGCATTTTACTTCTACCTCCCTTCAGTCCTTTTTTATAAAAATCTATTAGCATTAATCATAGATAATTATAAACAAAGAAAAAGTTTTGTCAAAATAGGATAATTTCTCCACCTAAATCAGCCCAATCCAGAACTGCCAGTAAGATTACATTATCCTGTGCCGAGAGCTGAAGCATAAATCCAAACTATCGGGAAAAACTCTAAATCCTGTGCCGTGGTCATGGGTTCTACCATTAGGATATTGTCCAATCCTTATATCAACAAGAATCACTCCTTCCTTTAACAATTGAGTAAAGTTATTAAAATTAAAACCGTTTAACAACCATGCTTCATTAAACCAAAACTCCTCATTAGAACCCCTACCTTTTGTTTCTGCTTTCACATATAATAATTTTGGGAGTTTTGTTTCAAAGGATTTCTTTAGTATTTCTTTATCCCAATAACATAAAATTTCATTCTGGTCACTTATGAGATTTATTTTGTCTTCTTTGATGTCAATTTTAAAGCCGGATTTTCCTCTCAATCGATTATACTTTATAGCATTTACTGTAGTGTGTAATTCTTTTCTTTTGTTTCCCCTTGAGAACATGTAACCAAATCTTTGTAGTAGAACAGAGTTGACTCTTGCTGGAAGAGGTGATTTTGTGAATAAGGTAAGCATGCTTGAAACATTTTTCCTTGCAGATTTCAATTCAATCATTGCAGCGTTTGGACCAGGTATATTATTTTCAGTTATTCCCAAGAGGTCCTCTAGGGTTTTTCCTATACCTGCATTGCCTGTTCTATGGGTTCCAATATAACCCATCTTCTTTATTGCTTTTAATCTTTCTATCAATTCAGAATAGCTCATCATGGTTTCTTCCAAAAATCAATTATGTATTCAAAGGTTGTGCTAAGAGTGATGTAATTACTTGGCCATCCGAAAATACCAACCCTATTTACTAAGTTTTTCTTATCCCAGATGATTATATTTCTAAGTTCGTAACCCACCTTTTCCATGGCCTCAATAATATAACTATGCGTTGGATACCTGTGATTATTCTCCCACAGGTCATTAATATTAATTACGCAATGAGCTTTTGGCCTCAAGAGTGGTAATACCCCTTCATAAACTTTTGCAAGTGCGTCAATATATTCTTTAAGTCTCATCGTACCAAGATCTCGTGGATTATTTGAATATTGCTGAATTTTTTTGTAATGTCTGTTTTTGCGAAGATCACTACGAAGACTTTTGTTTAATCTTTTGTGATTTAGCATATTGGCATATGGAGGTGATGTAACGCATAAAGATACAATTTCTTCATCAAGGTATTTTGGGATATTGATTGCGTCATCACAGATCGCGATCTGTTTTGTATTTCTCCCAAAGTTTAGCTGTGTTTGAGTAAACCTCTTATTGATAAAATCGATGTATTCTTGGTTAAGATCGAATCCTACAGCGTTCCTTTCTAAATCTTGCGCCGCAACGAGAGTGCTCCCAATACCTACGAAAGGGTCCAGAACTAACTCTCCTTTATGAGTAAAAAGCTGAATACATTTTTTAGGTAAAGCGATTGGAAATACAGCTGGATGGACATCTTTGTCTCTAATATCTCTTTTTTCATAATATAACTCCCAAATAGCGACTTGGCCTTTAATCCACTCTTTAGCGGTAAGGCAGTTTATATGATTATCAGGGCAAGAACAGGTTTTTCTAAAGTTAATGTCTATTCTTTTTAACATCTTTGCTTTCTCCATCATAGTATTTTCCATTAGCTTTCAAATTCTTTGCTAAAGTTCTTTTTCTCTAAAAATTCCTTCATAAATTTAGTCATTTCTAACCTCCAAAATTGTTATATTATATATTAATTCATAACAAAATACGTTCTGACAATCCATCATATTCATCAGCTAAAAATTTGATAGTTGTTTCTATTTCACTAACTACAAGGTCTGCCTTGTAGTTACGTTTCTTTGATTTATAACGAAGTGCTGATTGCCAATGTCCTTGCTCTGTAACCAGTGGTATCAGTTGGACAGTAATAATGCCATCTTTATATTCGGGACTACTATATACAATGATTGGGGATAAGAATCCGACCTTTACGCTCAGGGGTTTAGAAAATCTTTTCTCTATTTTCTTTATTAAACAGCCAGTTTTCAGCTGGTTGACTTTCAGCTAATACAATCTCTCCCATCAAATCAACTTCAAAATTATTTAGTAAAGTTATATCCAATATATTTTTGACCTTACGAAACAACTTCTCTATAGTTTGAGCTATATTTCTCACGTCAGGGTTTTTTGTAGCCTTGAATCCTGCTTCCCGATAAGATACGCTTAATAGATATTCCTTTTCTGGGTCTTCTACTTTTATCTTATCTTGCGCATTAGCTACCCAAAATTTTGGAAATTCGTAGATCTGTCTTATAGCCTCAAAAAGTTGCGCTTTCCTGCAAATATTCCAAAAGCACTCTGAGCATAAGAGATGCTAACTACCAACTTATCAACTATTACCTCAGCCATATTAGTCTCCTTATTATATCATAAATTTATTCTTCTGTAAGTGGATATTTTTTATCTTTTATGCTATTTCTATAAAAGACCTCACGTCCTCTTTATTACTCTCACCACTTACCTCTTTTCAATATCTCTTAATCTTTTCTAACCACTTTCCCAATTACTCTAGGATTATCCTTGTTGTCCAATATAATAAGAATAAGATTGGAGGGAAAATAAAAAATCTCACCTCCTCATAATTTCTTATTAACTCTCACTACTCTACCAATAATTTTAAGCTTATCTTTTTGGAAAGCCTTATTAATAAAATAAGTTTATTCTAAATAAAGGTAAAATAAGAAAAGTGTGAGTTCTTAATCTGTAGTATGGTCTGTGGGATTAGTTTGAAAAGGATATAATAATAATTTCTGTATGTCTACTCTGTATATTCTCTTTTTTATATAATGTCACCAAAGAAATAAAATGTCAAATTTGTTTGGAGGGTTCTGGTGGAGATTCCAGGTCTATCCAACTTATTGCCGGTGGCTGGTTGGGATTAAAAACAGAACGAGGTACTTTATTTACTACCGTTAGGCAGAACATGATTTACAACTTATTACCTGGTCACAGTGCGTATCATTGAGGGGATTTGATTATGGTTCGCAATATACTCTCGTGAGAGGTAATTATTCCTTTTCCTTCCCGACTTTCTTTTCCTTTGCCATTGCTTTTGTGCGCTTAGTTATCTCATCAGCTTTTGCCAGTAGCCAGATGAAGATGCCCAATAATGCCAGAAAAATGCCAAGACCAATTGGCCCGGACCAGAAAAATACGAAGAATAAGTTTTCCATTGCCTATCTCCTTTGGTTATTTTTAGACAGCATATCATCGTTTTTTAGCAAAGTCAACAGCATTTCCTTGCACAAAAACCCCCGGATGGCATCCCCTAAAGATAAATTAAGGTAAATTTGGGTAATCTCAGCGATTTCTAATCGGTCGTAGTCTAAGGAAGTATTAACAGAGCACCGAAACGACGGACCCATAAGGTTTTATCAGTCTGGAGCCGACGATAGGATTTGAACCTACAACCTGCTGATTACGAATCAGCTGCTCTACCTTTAAGCTACGTCGGCTTGAGTTTAAATCTTTTACTCTGTTTCAGACAGCTTTTGCAAAAAATTATAAAATTTTTCATTAACCCATTCTCTTCCTCCAATAGCCACTCCTATAACTTCACCCTCAGGATTAATAAAAAGATTACTGGGGAAATATCTCGCCCCATACATATGAAATATTTCTCCTTTTGTGTCTAAAAGTACTGGAAAGGTCAATCTGTTATCTTTATCTTCTGCAAAGGACCTAACCTTGCTTTCCCTTTCCGCTACATTGACTGCCAGGAGTACAAATTTGGC
>JAUWJM010000061.1 GCA_030607715.1 Candidatus Aerophobota bacterium | reverse complement strand
TCAGGTATTGGCAGATCTCAAGAAGGCTAAAATGAGTATCAAATAAGGGATAATGAAATATAACTTAGTAAGAATGATTACTGAAGAGCTTGAATTCATAACCTGAACAAGTGATGTCAGGAAGGGAAGCGATAATATTTTGAGCTACGGTCCCAAAATAGTAATAATTACAGATGGAGAACGTGGCAGTTTTGTAAATACGGGCAGACTATTTAGATTTGTAAAAGCTCCTAAGGTTCGGGTAGTGGACACTACAGGATGTGGAGATGGTTTTACGGCAGCAATTTTATCAAAAGCTATTTATTGGAAAAAGAAAGGCAAATACATTTGGGATCTTAGCATTGATGAAATTGATGATATTCTAATGTTTGCCAATGCTGCTGGAGCGTTAACTGCTACAAAAAAAGGGGTTATTCCCTCCTTGCCTACATATAACAAACTTCAGCAATTTCTGAGAAAATGTTCTAAATCATAGAGTTGTAAATATAGGAAAGTTAGTATTTAAATTATTTGTTAGGAGGTGTCCTATGGATTTTCAAACTTTACAAAATCAGGTTTGCCAGGAGATAACATCAGCTTTATCTAAAGTAAAAGATGAGGAAATTAATGAACTTATTGATGTTCTTCTCTCAGCAGAAAAAGTGTTTGTGATGGGAGTGGGACGGGTTATGCTTATGATGCAATCCTTTGCTAAAAGAATAAAGCACATAGGAATAGATTCCTACGTGGTAGGGGAAACAGTGATACCAGCTATATCAAATAAAGATGTACTATTAGCTGGGTCAGGCTCAGGAGAAACTATTACCTCGGTGACAGTTGCTCAATTGGCTAAGAAGCAAGGGGCTAAAGTTGCTCTAATTACCGCAGCAAAAGATTCAACTCTAAAGAAAATAGCAGATATTTCGGTAAGGATTCCATCTACTACCAAACTAAGACTTATGATGTCAAAGACCCCTGATGAGCCTACCTCTGCCCAGCCTATGACTAATCTTTTCGAACAAGCTCTTCTTATATTTGGTGATTGCCTAAGTATAATTCTTCAAAAAAAACTTAACGTTAGTGAAAAGGAGATGTGGAAAGCTCACGCCAATTTGGAGTAAAACAGGAGGTCCGTTTATGGGTTTAATAAAGATTTCTCCCTCAATGATGTGTGCTGATTTAACCAGACTTGGGGAGGAAATTCAATCTTTGACAAAGGCTGGTGCAGATCGAATGCATTTTGATATAATGGACGGAAATTTTGTACCCAGTATTGGGCTAAGCTACTTAGAAATTAAGGCCTTGCGATCTTTAACTTCTATTCCTTTTGAAATTCATATGATGATGATTAATCCTATAAAATACGTGGAATTATTCATCAAATAAGGGGGAAATATTATCTGTGTTCACCCTGAATCATGCACAAATATCTATGAGGTAATCCAGGAAATTAAAGAAAAAGGCGGGAAGGCAGGAGTTGCTTTAAATCCAGCTACTCCTATATGTGCGATTGAAAATATACTAATGGATTTAGATATAGTTTTACTGATGATGGTGAACCCCGGTCGCAAGACTCCCGGGATAAAAAGTGCTAATTATATTCCAGCAGTACTGGACAAAGCTCTTTGTCTTAGGCAGATAATTCAGAAAAGGAGACTTAATATAGACATTGAAGCAGATGGAAGTGTAAATGAGAAATCTATTGTTAATATGGCTAATGCAGGCATTAATACATTTGTCATAGGTTCAGCCATATTTGATGAAAGACCTATTAAAAGAGATAAAATTTGGAGCTTACGCAATAGAGCAGAAAAAGCTTTTTCTAAATGGAACTCCACAAGAATTTGAACTCATTTTTAAGGTAAAATATAGAAGGAAATTATTATGGCAATGAAAATTCCACTGAAACATCCTGAGCCAAATATAAAAGACTTTAAAGAGGTTATCCTAAGAAGGAAAGCTTCTCGACGGGTTCCTTTTATAGAAATTCATATTGACAAGGAAGTCATCAGGTATATAACAGAGAGGAAACTAAGAAAGAAATGGATAGAACCTTCTCCTGGCGATAGAAAAGCTGAAGAGGAGTATCTAAAAAATTATATTGATTACTGGTATCGTTTAGGTTATGATGGAATTCGGGTTAGTGGAGACTTCCGCTTTTCAGCAGGTTTAGTTTTTAAAAAGAAAATAAGGAAAGGAAAAGATAGAGATTCTCTTTCTCAGGAGAGAAACTGGGCTGAGGAAGGCAAGGGAATAATAAGTTCCTGGGAAGATTTTGAAAAATATCCCTGGCCTTGCCTTGATAAAATAAACTTGTGGTCCTTTGAATTTATTTCTAAAAATTTGCCAGAAGGAATGGGAATTTTTGGTTGTCCTTGTATGGGTATTTTAGAGATTGTCGAAAATGAACTTTTGGGATATGAAAATCTTTGCTATCTCCTATACGATAATCCTGAGTTAGTTAAAGCAACATTTAATAAAGTGGGAGAGTTAATTTATGGATGGTATAAAAAAATTATCGGGTTGGAAAAATTAGTCGGTTTTTTCCAGGGAGATGATATGGGTTTTAAAACTGCTACTCTTTTTTCTCCAGATTTTTTGAGGAAATATGTTCTGCCCTGGCATAAGAAAATCGCTCAATTAGCCCATGCTCATAGTCTTCTATATTTCCTTCATACTTGTGGTTATGTAGAGCCCATAATGAAGGATTTAATTCAAGATGTAAAAATAGATGCTAAACACTCCTTTGAAGATGGAATTACACCGGTTACCCAATTCAAGAAAGAATATGGAGATAGAATATCTGCATTGGGTGGAGTAGATATGGATAAACTGTGCCGGCTAAAGGAAAGCGAATTGCGTAAGTACGTGAGAGATATATTAGATAAATGTATGCCTGGTGGAGGTTATGCCTTAGGCTCAGGGAATTCTATAGCTAACTATATACCCGTGGAAAACTACTTAACTATGCTGGATGAGGGAGTTAAATGGGAAGATGGGAGTAGATAATAACTTTTACCAGGAGAGTAAGATGACAGGAAGAGAACGAGTAATTAAGACTCTTGAATTTGATTATCCTGACAGAGCACCAAGAGACCTGTGGTGGCTACCAGCAGTTGAGATGACTCAGAAAAAAGAACTGGAAAATCTGCTTAAAAAAATGCCTATGGATATAGGCACTCCTAAATTTAAAGCTGGAGTAAGTGATAGACAGAAAGGGAAGTCTACAATACTGGTATCATCTGTAAGAAATCATCCATTGAGCACTCTTCGGGAAAAGGGAAAATATGTTGATGAATGGGGGAGTGTCTGGTATGTTGGCGAAGATGGGGTAGCTGGAGAGGTTAAAGAACCGATATTGGATGATCTATCTGAAATAGATAAATTCTCTCCTCCCTGGGAATACCTGGAATCTACTGATTTAAGTGAGGTTAACAAAAGCTGCGCCGAAAGTGACAGATTTATGCTTTCTGATATTTGTGCACGTCCTTTTGAGAGAATGCAATTTGTTAGGGGGACTGAGAATTTTTTCATAGATTTAGTCTATGGCAGTAAAGGGATATTTAAACTTCGCCATATGATTCACGAATATAATCTAAGACACATCAAAATGTGGCTTGAAACAGATGTAGATGGCATTTTTATGATGGATGATTGGGGAGCTCAAAATAACTTGCTTATATCCCCTGCTCTTTGGAGGAAATTTTTGAAACCTCTTTACAAAGAGTATTGCGATCTTATCCATCAGCATAATAAATATGTATTTTTTCATTCCGATGGATGGATAGAAGAACTTTACGATGATATAATAGAGATTGGGATTGATGCTATAAATTCACAGCTTTTCTGTATGAACATTGAAAAACTTGCAGAAAAATACAAAGGCAAAATTACATTTTGGGGAGAAATTGATAGAAAGCTTCTTTTCTTTGATGATGCAGATAGAATAACAGAAAATGTCTATCGAGCAAGACGAGCTCTTGATGATGGAAGAGGAGGAGTCATTGCACAATGTGAATGGGGGAAAAATAACCCTGTAGAAAACATAGAAACTGTCTTTAAGGCTTGGGAACAACCTCTTGAAAAATAATCTGATTTGGTGAGTTTTTAGCCATATTTATTAATCCAAAGAAGGGAAATAAGCTATGAAAATAAGAGATAGTATTGTTATGATCCTTTCAGAAATCAAAGATACCCTTTTAACTCTTACAGAGAAAGAGGTAGATCAATTCGTAGAAAAGATACTTTCCTCAAAGAGGGTCTTTGTAGCAGGACTGGGAAGATCAGGCATTCTTGTGCGAGCTTTCGCTATGAGACTAATGCAGATGGGTTTTACTACTTATGTCGTAGGTGAAACTACAACCCCATCTATTGGCGACGGTGATCTACTTATTATGATATCAGGATCGGGTGAAACACAGCACTCTTACTTCATTTTAAAGGATGCCAAAGAGGCGAAAGCATATACGTATCTTATCACTGCCCATCAAGCCTCTCGGATGTGGGATATTGCTCAAGGGAAAATAAGAATTCCTGGACCAACAAAACTGTCGTCTCTGAACAAAGTAAAAAGTGAGCAATTTATTGGTTCTTTGTTTGAGCAGGGAGCTTTTATTTTCCTGGAGTCTGCCATTCATCAATTGCGCACTAAAATCAAGATGAATTCTGAAAAAATAATGATAAGGCATACCAATCTTGAGTAAAATTAGGGGGTCAGGTCTTGCAATAACACAATATTAACTTTCTTCCTCTACTCATTTTATAGTCCTGCTGACTGTAGTAATAGACCCTAATTGCCAAGCTATTTGTTTTATAGTTTCAGGGGAAAAAGGGTATTAACGATGTAGTGCAGACCTTTAGGTCTGCTTAATTTGGCAAATCTTGCGACCTGCACTACAATAACAAAGAGACTTTTCCTAATTATGTCCTATAATTTCTGTTATATTTTTTATTTAAAAAGTATGCAGTATCATTGTAAAATTTTGGACTTAGCTCAATCTGTCCCTTTTTTCTCCTTAGGGATAATAGCCGGCGCCTACAATCAGAGTGCGATTATCAACCACTACTTTCTTT
The DNA here is from genome assembly GCA_030607715.1 of Candidatus Aerophobota bacterium. The sequence goes on along the minus strand of JAUWJM010000061.1, from coordinate 3,984 downwards.
GCATAGCTAAGTTTCTTAGATGGTTTTGTTTCTCCTGGTTTGGGCCACATATATTCCATCCAGCAATCATCTTTCGTTTTTAAAATCTCCAGCTCTTCACGCACAAAATATTTACCTTCGCTATCTTGAATATTGGCTACATTAGTACCCTCAAGTTCTGGGAAGGCAACATTCAGCAGCTCATTTCCCTTATCATCTTTGATAAAGATGTAACTATTTGAAAAAATAAATTCACCGGATGGTGAGCGTATAATATCTAAGGCAGTTAAGCCTTCTTTTTCTAAAAGAGAAATAGCACAATCAACCATATTAACTATAAATATTCTCTCACATTCCATATTATATTTACCACTTCCTACCAGATAGGTTTTTCCCGAAGGTGCAGTTGCTCTTTTAACAAAGGTGGATTTCCAGACAGGATTTTCCCCTCCTGGTTTGGGCCACTGATAATGCACCCAGCCTTCTCCAGTTGGGCTTGTAGCTCTCTTCACAAGCATTCTTCCAATCGGCTTGCCGTTTATGTCTTTTAAATCAAGCATATTTTTGCCTTCTCCACTCACATCAGGTGGATAAACATAGCGCATGCCATCTAATCCCCACACAAAGATATAGTAATCATCGTGGAACCAATTACTACCTTTTACCCTGAACTTGGAAAATACTTTTTCGCCAAACTTTTCAATTTCTTGTACAGCAGCGTCGACAAAATGAACAAACTGTTTGGTTTCTCCATATTCATAAACTGCTGTATTTGATGTCACACAAGAGGTAAAGGGAACAAGGTCATCAACACTGATGGTTTCTACAGAAACCCAGGCATCTTTTTGCACTCGTCGAATCTCATAGGGAGTAATAATATTGCCATACTCATCAAAATCCATTGGGCCGTTCAAACCCTGGTAGTTTATTTCTTTGCTTGCTTCCAGTGCCTGCTTCCCTTTAGTAAAATTCGTTACTTCAACCTTATTCGGCCCATCATTCGCAACCACACGGATATTCTTATCCACTGTCTCACAATTTACTTGACCATCCCGAAGTTTGGCTCGTAATATCGCCAGAAATAATATGTTTGAGGCATCATAAGTGCTGGTGTCAAAGATTTGAACATCCTCTCCACAGTATTCTCTAAATCGTTTCCTGAAGGCTTCTACGCGATGGGCTGTTTTGGTAGGTGAAGTCTCTGCAAGACCGTACACACCTTTTAATAACTCAGGGCCAGCTAATCTGATAAATTCATCATTAGTTTGATCCTGGGTGAGAAACCAAAGGCCTTTATAGCCATTTTTGTGGGCAGCCTGCATAATCACCACAGAATCATCCGGGGTACCGATAAGAATTATGAGATCTGGGCTGCTTTTCAGCACTCTTAAAACATCATCCTTGTATGAGTCTTTTCCAGTTTCATATTCAATTATATCCACTAAGGAACCCCCGAATTGATTCATATTCTCCTGTATTGGTTCCTTGAAGGAGGTCATGGCCGGCAGTGCTCCTACCATCACTGCAATACGAAATAAACTGCTGGTAAGTCCCATAAAACGTTGGGGGTCAGTAACTGCCCGAGCAATTACCCGACCACCCAGGGAATCAGAGGGCACAGTACGATAAAAGTATGTTATGCCTGCCTTATCAAGCTCAGTAATTCCAGCTGTGGGAGAAATCATAGGCACCTTGTTATTTCGAATGATTTCCTTAACTTTAGCAAAAGATAGTGACGTGGGTCCGATGAAGGCTACCACATCTTCATCCTCAATCAATTTCTGACAAACCTCGGCACCGATATCTTCCTTTCCTTTTGTATCACCTCTTACTAAAACAATTTTATTCCCACAGATACCGCCGGTGCTGTTTACCTCTTGGGCAATCATCTGGATTACAAGAAAAACGTTTCTACTTACCCAGGAGTATTGGCCACTGAATGGAAGCAGGATACCCACAGACAATGTTTTCCCCTTTGATGCAGAAGTTGGACTCGATAGATTCATTTGATTTCCCATTCCTGCTACAATGAATGTATTGCCAATAACAGCTAAGAAACAAACTATCAAAATCCCATGTAACAATTGTTTCATTTTCTATCTCCTCATATAGTATTAATTATTGCCAAAACTTAACCGCAGAGAAATCACTAAATATCAATAAGCTACGAGGCTTTTGACTATCTTTCCTCTGTGCCCTCCTATGAGAATTATTATTTTTTATCTTTTTCATTAATTAAACTTTCTCCTTTATTAAAGGGCCTATAAATTCTTCATAGACAGTGATACCCTCTTGACTGGAACGGACTATTTTCCTTTCTATGCTCAACGATATTTTGAGCTAATTGAGACCCTAATCCGGAAACATAGGTTAATAAATGTTTACTTGCTATATTTAGGTTTACTCCCACTAAATTTACGCTGCTCTCCACCACCTGATCGAGGCTATCCTTTAATTTATGCTGATCAACATCATGTTGACCCAACTTCCACATTTTGAATAGAAGAATTCAATATTCATGAGGTTTTTCAAGGTTATTCAGTCACTATTTTGCATCTTTGGGAGAAAAATCCGCATAAATAAAGGATTTAGTTCGTTAAAATACCTCAGAAATCCCAATTTTTGTGGAAGTTGGGTTAAATAAGGCAAATTAGTGTCTGAACAATAGGGTCCACCTTACCCGGCGATGCCCTTCATCTCTTCCAGGAACTCCTTGTCTATTTTGGACGCGAACAGCTTTTCACCAGCATCTACGAAGAAGTTCCACTTCTTGCCGGTTTCCCAGTAAGTGAGGTATTTGAGCCTTCTGAGTATCTCATTAAGCTCCGGGGCAACCAGATATCCATGCTGGAATCCTCTCTCGTAGGGTCCACCCTCTATATGGATGTAAATCCAGCCGTTTTTATCAAAACGGTAGCCCTTTCCAAGCTCAGTAACCTTGATAGACCCTTTTTCTGAGACAACCTGCGTCTCTGCTGAAGATGCTCCTGAAGTCAAACCCAGCACAAAAATACTAATTACTACGACCTTTAAAAAACTTCTTCTATTCACTTTCAATCTCCTTTTTGTGTTCTTGTCTAAATCTATTCACAAAATTTGTATGTCAAAATAAATGTTATATTGCAAGACCTGACCCCCATTTTTTGCATTTATGCAACATTTCTAAATCGATTTGGAACAATCTAAAATTCACCGTTATGCATATCAAAGTGTTTCATAACCTCATTTTCATGCTTCATATATTTCATACCTTTCCCTTTGCCAATCCTTTTTAGAATGCCGAGATCCACCAATTTTTGAGCAATTCTTAATGCAGTATGTCTTTGAACCTTTAGAGCACACCGGATGTCCTTATTTTTAATATAGCTCTTTTTCACCAGGATCGCTTCCAATGCCTTGTACTCTTCAGGAATGTATTTTATCTTATTCTGAGTAGCTATTATTATTTCATAAACTCTACCTCTTTTCTGTGGCAATTTCACAATTCCTTTTCTAATCATTTCTTTAATCTCTTTTACCGCTGTATATATATCCACGCCACACACCTTCTGCCAATCCCTGTTTGTGAATGAATTACCATGAACCCGAGCAAAAAGCAACATTCGTTTTTGATTAGGATTCAAGTCTGCTTCCTTAAACTGCTTAAGCCATTCCATATCCTCTACTGAATACATGGGCTGGTTTTTTAAAGTGACAGAGAATAAGGAATCAACTACAATTTCAACCTTCGGAGGATACAGCCCGTTCTTTTCCATCTCATTAAACATCCTTGGAATACCCTCTCCGGTCTCCCGCATAAAGCCTAAATCGGTCAATATTCGAACAATAAGAGGATTTCTGCTGGCATGAACTCGTTCCCTTTTAAGAATTTTTTCCAGGGTAACTGGTTCAGGAGGCAGACCAGGGCTTCGGATCTCTATTCTATCATCAAACATCCATATTTCTATTGATAGCCCTTGAATACTGTAATCCCTGTGGGCAACAGCATTTACAATTGCCTCCTGC
>JAUWJM010000052.1 GCA_030607715.1 Candidatus Aerophobota bacterium | reverse complement strand
GGAGCTGCTACAGGTCCTCTATTTGGTACAGCCCTTATGGAAGCAGGAAAGACTCTGGAAGGAAAAGAAGCCCTTTTCTTGAAAGATTGGGCTAAAGCTTTACAGAATGCTGAAGAAGGAATAAAGAGAATAGGAAAAGCAAAGGTAGGAGAAAAGACTATGCTTGATGCTATTCATCCTGCTGTTATGTCTTTAAAAGAATCACTCTCTGGTAATGATTCCCTTAAGGAAGCTTTAGAAAAAGCAAGACAATCTGCCCAAAAAGGTATGGAATCCACTAAAGATTTAATTTCCAAAAGAGGAAGGTCCTCCCGTTTAGGTGAAAGAACTAAAGGGCACATTGATCCAGGAGCAACCTCAAGCTATTTTATTCTGGCGACAATAATAGAAATCTGTAAGAAAAGTTAGAAATAATTACGATTCCCTATTCTTCCTTTTAAAAAAAGAGACTACATCTTCAGGATGAGGAGGGCAACCTGGGATATATTCACCCTTCTCCTTGTATTTTTTTGTGCACAAACCTATATTTACAAGTTTTCCCTTTAATTTTGAGGGAATATGGGCTAATTGGCCAAAAACCAAAGTGTAACCTTTTAACAAGTTTAATTTATTCTGTCTTTCCAGATTACTTATGATAGCTTCCATTGTATGACGCCACCCACTGCAGGCACCCTTCTCATAGATAAATATTCCTTCATCCTTATATTTATCAAAATCAATCTTAATTTGTTTGAAAGGTCTTATTACCTTATCCAAGCTCTCTCCTAATATTTCTATCCTGGATAGATCACCGCATCCGAGGTTCTCATCTGCTGCCAATTTTATATATTCAATACTCATAGGATCTATTCCCATTACTGTAGAAGCTACAACATCTGCAGCCACTGTATCCTTTGATGTAATTAGAATTCCCAAATTCACAGGAGTTCCGTGAGTAGGTCCAAGCCCCTACATACATACTGTTCCATCTATAACTGTTATATCAGCAAGAACAAGTTTGTTTAAATCAACTATGCACTGAGATAATCCCCACCTGTGAAATCTTTTTTTATCCTCTTCTTTAATTACCCCTTTCATGTTTTTAAGACCAAGAGTTGCTGGGAAAGTATCGTGAGTCTTCATAACCGGGACATTTATTATTACATTTGCCTCTAATAAGATACGGGGTAGTTTAATCCTGTGTAATATCTTACCTCCTACTACAAACACAGGAATCAACTCAGCTTTTTTAAAATCAATCAGTTCCACATTCATCTCTTTGGCTATCTCTCTCATACCTGTTTCATTAAAAGCCTTTTCTGTATTATATCCAACTGCAGATCCCTCTCCAATAATTACTCTTTTTGCCCCTTTTTCCCTGCTTATCTCACAAAGAGCCCTTACAAGTAAAGAATTAGTGGTAATGCCAGTTTTATAATGAGCTGGTTTAATTAAATTGGGTTTAATAATAACTGTGTCTTGTGGGCATATAATAGCTTCTAACCCTCCAATTAAATCAAGACTTTTTCTCAAAGCACTTTTTATATCTCGAAAGTTGTGTATATTCTTACATCTTATTATGGAAACTGTAGATTTCATAAGGACTCCTTTCATAATGTTCAGTAATACCAAAACTTAACCACAGAAGACACAAATAATTGTAATAAGTAAAGGGATTTTTTATCCTTCACATATTACCCAACATACTATCCTCATATTTTTATCCTTGACATTCTTTCCAAATTTTTATACTCATAATTAGAATAATGCTTTGACATTTAATATAATATCAAATCTAAAATAATTTGCAATAAATCTTGCCTCCGTTCAAAATTTACTTATGAAAGAGTTAATTTGTTTTCAAAACGGAAAAAGCAAATTTTATTTCTATTTGACTACGACCTCAAAAATACTAAAATACTCATTAAAGAGTAAGATAAATATCTTATCGTTATCATCATATCAAAAACTGGATATATATTACAGAATCAACTTGAGAATTAACTTGCCAGAAAAACTAACATTCTTTTTAACGCCTCAATCAAGGTAGAGACTGGCTATACACTCAATTCTTCTATGAAATACTTATAAAAATAGCCGATGATTTTAGGATTGGTTTAGATGAATTGATTGGAAAGAACAAATGAGTAATATTTTTTTACAAAGGTACTTAGCTGAAAAACTAACTCTGGAAAAGATGACCGGAAATATCAATTGGATTTCTTCTACTTTAGCTAAATCTTCTTACCAAGTTTGGCTCTGAAGCCAGGCTTGAAAGTAGGTTTTTCCACCAAAATGGTCTATTACCAATTAAGCACGATCTGAAATACAAATACCGGGGAATTAAAAAAAATGCTCTGAAGGAATTTGATTTGGTAGTGGGAAATCCTCCCTATGGCGGAGTGGGATTAAAGGAGATAACTCCAGAGCTTGAGAAAGCTTTACTTGGTTTTGACGTGTGGCGAAGAGCACTTAGACGGAATGACACAGGATAAGGAGAATTATTTGATAAGCATCAGATTGAAACGCTTGGCGATAAAAGGAAGAAAAGACTTGAAAGATTTCCTATAGAGGTTTTATTTGTAGATAGATTCATCCAACTCGCCAAGCCAGGTGGTCATATTGCTGTTATTATCCCTGATGGCATCTTAAGTAATGCTAATTTACATTATGTAAGGAAATTTATTTCTTTTATGTGGCTGTCTTTTTTGTAGTGATGAGTTAAACAATGTCAAAGCCGAAATTGACGATTTTAAACAGAAATATTTTAAGACAACTCAAGTTATTTTACATTCCAGGGAGATAAGGAAATGCGAGGGGTCTTTTCAGATACTATTTGATTTAAGTCTAAAAGTAGAACCACGTGGGAGAAAAGAAGACCAAATGCTTCTAAGACATTTCAATTCTGTTTTGGACTTAGGTACTTTCTACGTTTCTTCAAACCGGCTTAAAGAAAAAATAATAAATTTAGAATTCCACAGTAAAAGAAAAAATATTGTAGGACTACAGATTGCAGATTTATGTGCTTATCCTTTAGTAAGGCATTTATTAAACCCTGAAGAACCCTATATACCTTTCAAGATCATAGAAAAGAAGATTTACTGTAATAAAAATGGAGAGTATCATGGGTGGGGACTTAAATTATTTCCCTAAAAAATAGAAAGCCCCCTTTTAAGGAGGCCTTCTACCGACTGGGAGACACCCCAATCCCATTTTTGTTTCCATTATAATTATAGATAATAAAAGGAATTTGTCAAGATGAGAAATGAAAAAAATTTGAGGCCAGAAATATCTTATTTGGTGCAATTCATTTGTTACTATTCAGCCACCAAGACACGAAGATACCAAGTAAACCCGGTCTTAAAATTTTTAACGTCATCTGTGTCTTCAGTGGTTAATTTTTTTAGCAATACATTCTTTTCTTTCCAATAGAGATTTAAAATTCATATCACTTCTTTGTGCCTTGGTGACTTAGTGGCTGAACTGTTACAAAATAACAAAGTTAATACAGAAGAAATTCAAATGGCAAAAATGGTAGTAATTGGCGCTGGAATGATGGGAACTGCCTGTGCATCTCATTTAGCAAGGAGAGGACATGAGGTAAATCTCTGGGGGACTGAACTGGATAAGGAGATTATAGATATTCTCAAGCAAAGGGGAAATCATAAAACTTTATATGCACCTGTCCCTCAAAATATTAAATTTTTCCAGGTAGATCAATTAGAGGAAGCTATGGATAAAAGGGAAATTGTAATAATTGCCATAATTTCCCATGCTATAGAAAAAATTGCCAAAAGAGTAGCTCCACTTCTAAGAGAGGGAATGACTATTATAAATGTTGCCAAGGGTATTCCTAAAGCTCCATATCTAACTTTATGCGATTTAATTGAGGATTTAATTCCTCCTTTATTGGATAAGAAAATTTCTGTAGTTGGTATGGGAGGTCCTGCTCGAGCTAATGAATTAGTCAGGGGAATTTATACTGAGGTTATCTTTGGTGCCAAAGAAAAGAGATATGCTGAGTACTGTAGTGAAATAACTCGCAATCTTCAACTTAAAGCAAATACAACCTATGATATAACAGGAGTAGAATTATGCGCTGCCATGAAAAACTCCTATGCTATTGCTGTCGGGATGTGTCAGGGACTATCTGAAAGACTAAAAATAAGTATGGATAACACTAAATCTGCATTTATAGCTCAGGCAATTATGGAGATGTCCAGGCTCATTATACCCTATGGAGGAAAACTAAAAACTATAATGGGACTGGCTGGGGTGGGAGATTTATATCTTACCGTGCAGAGAGGTCGAAATGGAGCCTTTGGAAAACTTCTGGGGAGAGGTAAAATGGTTGAGGAAGCTATGGAAGAGAAGAAAGACCAAACTATTGAAGGATACACAGCTACTAAAGGCATATATAGATTAGCAAAAGAACTTGAGGAAAAATCAAAATTAAACATAGATAAAAACCTTCCTTTGTTTAGGCAACTTTACGCTGTTCTTTATGAAGGAAAATCAGTGCAAGAAGGAATAAATGACTACCAAATATCTGGGGTCAGGTCTTCATTCTTCACTCAATGATATTTATGTCAAGTTTGAAGACCTGACCCTCTTTAATTTATCCAACCTCTCAGTTTCATAGCTTCAACTACTCGGTTAACTGCGATCATATGAGCGGCTACTCTCATATTTATCTTATTCTCGAGGGACACCTTTAGCACTTCCCAAAATGCCCTGGTCATTCCTTTATTTAATCTATCGTAGACCTCATTCTTTTCCCAGTAGTACCTATAAAGATTTTGAACCCATTCAAAATAAGATACCATAACTCCACCAGCATTACAGAGAATATCGGGAATTATAAACGTATCTTTTTTAAACAATATATCGTCAGCTTTAGGTGTGGTTGGCCCATTGGCAAGTTCTGCAATAATCTTAGCATTTATATGGTCAGCATTTTGCAAAGTTATATAGTTTTCCAGCGCTGAAGGACAAAGCACATCGACCTTTAACTCCAATAACTGACCATTATTGATATTCTCAGCCTCAGGAAAACATATCACTGAACCTGTTTTAACTTTATGCTTTAATACTTCCTGGGGATCAAGACCATTAGCATTATAAATTCCTCCTTTTGAATCACTCACTGCTACAATTTTTGAGCCAAATAGCTCCTTTAGTAAAATAGCTATATAAGAGCCTGCATTTCCGTAACCTTGAACGGCTATAGTAGCAGTGGCAAGACTCATATTAAGATGTTTTGCAGCTTCTCTTATCATAAAAGCGCTGCCCCTGGCAGTGGCATCATTTCTTCCTTGAGAACCTCCCAGAGATATAGGCTTTCCAGTAATCATTTCTGGGCAATAGTTTCCCTTTAATTTTGAATATTCATCCATCATCCAGCTCATAATCTGAGGATTAGTGTAAACATCGGGAGCCAGAATATCTCTTTCAGGTCCTATTATTTTGTATATTTTATCAATGTAACCTCGACTTAATTTTTCCAATTCTCGTTCTGAAAGCTCCTTTACATTACAGATGATTCCTCCCTTGGCACCTCCAAAGGGGATGTCTACCACAGCACATTTCCAGGTCATCCAGATAGCTAAAGCTCTAATAGTATCAATGGTTTCATCAGGGTGAAACCGAATACCCCCTTTACAAGGACCGCGAGAATCGTTGTGTTGGACCCTAAATCCTTTGAAAATCTTAATTGTGCCATTATCCATCCTTACAGGAATTGTTATCTGGATCTCCCTCATTGGTTCTCTTATCAGAGCACAAATTTCTGGTTCTAATTGCAACTTCTTTGCTGCTGTGTCTAATTGCCACTGGGCAATGGCAAAAGGGTTTAAATTATACTCTGCTTTCTCACTTGCTTTTTCTTGTATCATGATTTTTCCCTCATAATTTATTTATAGTAAAATAAAAAGGGTGCTTACCTATTTATCCTGCACTTTTTTGTGTAGATTGATAGATAAACACCCTTGTTTTACTTTGAGCACCACGATGTGCTCTATTATGAGACTACTTTGTCTTTATTTTTCTATCTCTGAGGATAATATTATAGCCTCAGAGATTTCTCGCATAGGCTTTCGCATATCCATACTTTTCTTTTGTATTCTTCGATAAGCCTCCTCCCCGGATATTTTTAATTTCTCCACCAATGTATCTTTAGCTCGTTCCACGAGTTTGCGGGTCTCCAGTTCTTCTTGAATTACTTTAGTTTTCACCATTAGCTCTGTATTTTCAATAGCTACCGCAGCCTGATTAGCTACACTGGTGAGAACATCTATTTCTGTAGGAGTAAACTTGTGAGGAACAGAAGTATAACAATTTATAACACCTATCACTTTTCCCTTAACGCTTAAGGGGATACAGAGAAGTGAGCACAGATTTTCTTTTTGAGCTATATTTTTGTATTTATACTCGTTTTCTCCGGTAACATCATATACAGCAATAGGCTTATCTTTCTCAACTACTTTGCCGGCGATTCCTTCTCCAATTCTCAAAGGTGGTTTTTCGTTGTATTCCTCACTTATACTCTGGGTAGCTCGAATAATCAATTTCTCTTTTTTCTCATCCAGTAGCATAAGAGAGACTATCTTTGATTTCATTACCTCTGCGGTAACAGTAACTACAAGCCGCAGAATATCCTCTAAATAAAGATCTGATGATATAGCCTTGCTTATTTTAGACAAAGCTTCTACATAAGAAGAGAAATTCTGAGACAACATTATTCATTCTCCCTAATAAATCTAACAGAAGCTTGCAGGCTTTATGTATCTTATTATAACTATACTCAAAAGAATTTTTTTGTCAATTGCTTGATTTGTTTGAAAAAAGTGCTATTCTATCAAAACAAGGAAGAAACTTATGCATGAAGAAGGGAAGGTGGTGGAAATTAAAGGCGACGTAGCCCGAATAGAGGTAGATCTAAAATCAGCTTGTTTAACGTGACCAGCTTCTAAAATTTGTGATCTGGGAACTAAAGATAAAAGATATATAGAAGCTATCAGGAAAGAGGGAATTCGGATAGGAGATAAGGTTAGAGTGGAAATAGAAGGCGAAAAGATAGTAAAAGGAACCTTTCTTCTCTTCTTTATACCTGCCTTTATGTTTTTAATTGGATTGGGGATAGGAGAATTAATCAAGAAAGGTCAGCTTTTTTCCTTGCTTATGGGAATAGGATTCATAGGAATAAGCTTTTTTGCTATTCATCAGTTAGACAAGAACTGGGCTAAAACAGGAAAGTTTAGACCAAGAATTACTCAGATAATAGAATAAATCAAGCTTTAAAGATAATATCTTTTTATAGTGAAGTTAGTTTCTTTTTTAGCCAGGCACTTATTATCACCATTACATCTATCCAGAACCAACTCACCCACCATCCAGAGACAAAGCTATAAGGATAAGGAGAAGATGGCTCTTGTGGAGGAGGTATCTCTTTTACTAAACTGGCCTGTATCAACCCCATATTGATTAGCATAAATACAAAACAAACACAGCTAAGAACACTTAACTTGACCCATTGTTTGTTAAAAATCAAACCTATCTTTACCAGGACAGAAGAGATTAACCACCCTATTGAAAGAAGATAAATGGTAAATTCCATAATTTTAGGGATGGATGTATCAGGTGAGGAAGGCAGGGGGGTAGTGCTCAATATATAAAATGCCACAGCTCCCAATACAAGACTGCCCACACCTATTATTCTCCAAAATATACCAGAGCCATTTCTTTTAGTATACATTTTCCCTGAAGGGCATTTCCTCATTAATAACTATACCTATTTCGTTTGCCCTTGATCTTTAAACTTATTTTTCTTTCCAAAAAGTATATCAATTACATATAGAAAGTCAACACAATACAAAAAATCATTTTTTGAGGCTTGACAAAGCTGAGAAGTGTGTTAATTTTAAAAACGGAGATTTATTCGGACTTTTTTTGGACTCAAAGAATGAAAAATAGACGAAAAGCAAGGGAACTTACCTTGCAGATTCTTTATCAAACAGATGTAAGGAAAGTCTCAGCAGAGGAAGTTTCAAAAGTTGTTCTTTCCCGTTATCATTTCAAATCCGAGGTAGAAGAGTTTTCTCGTAAGTTAATTCAAGGAACTTGCCATTTTCTGCCCTGGATTGATAATATAATTAAAAGATACGCTAAGAACTGGACTATAGAAAGGATGGCTATAGTAGATCGGAATATTCTCCGTTTTAGTATATACGAGCTTCTCTTTTTAAGAAAGATTCCACCTGCGGTAACTATAAATGAAGCTGTAGAAATAGCCAAGCGCTACGGCACTTTAGATTCGGGAAAATTTGTCAACGGAATTTTAGATAAGATTCACAAGGAAAGAGGCTCAGATAGCGCTCTGAGATGGGATTGCCTTAATCAGAGACTTCACAATCCTATTCTTGCATCTTTTATTAAACTAAAAAAAACAAGAAAAGCCTGGCTTGTGGGAGGGTTTATTAGAGACAGTTTGCTGGGAAGAAAAAGCAGAGATCTTGACATTATACTTGATGGTTCAGATTTTGAGTTGGTAAAAAAATTTGCCCAGAAGTACGGAAAATATCCTATCTGTTTAAACAGCGACCTGAGAAGAGTAGTTCTTTCCAAAGAATATCAACTGGATTTCACCCTGAAAAAATCTTCCACTCTTGAATCTAATTTAAAGGAAAGAGATTTTACCATAGATGCCCTGGCTCTTGATCTGGAATCAAACTCTCTAAATAATCCTCATCTTTACTTAATCGACATAAAAAACGGTTTAGAGAACCTGTTAAATGGTAAAATAGCATTAGTTACCAATAAAGCTCTGAATGCTGATCCTCTTAGATTACTAAAAGCCTTCCGCCTTAAATCTCAACTGGACTTTAAAATAGAAGACAATCTCTTAAACAAGATCCTTAAAGAGCACCAATCTATCGACAAAGTTGCTAAAGAGAGAATTAAAGGGGAAATCTGTCTCATTCTGAGTAGTTCCAAATCTGGAGACCATTTAACTCATCTTGCGGCTAAGAAACTATTAGAAAGGATACTGAGCACACCAATTTATATAGAAAATCTACGCTATTTAGAGAGGATCTTAAATTCTGAAACAGAGCTGATCTCTTCTCTTAAACCAAAGCTTGTAGAACATTTAAGAAGAAGAGTGAGTGGGGAGACTCGAGCTGAGCTATTGAAAATAATTAGCTTAATTTTTCCATTCCCTCCCTCTAAGAAGATAGGAGAAAAAGTCACTGAAACTCTCAAACTTAGTGGGAGAGAAAGAAAATTAATACAAAAAATAATAAATCTCTTTCCTTTGCTTAAAGAATCAATAGGCAAACCTCTTGATTCTCCTGAAGTAAGTGTATTTCTATCAAAAGGTGGCGAAGAAACAGTAGAAACCTGTCTGGCAGCAATTGCATCTAAACCTGAAGATGCGGGTTTCCTATACTTATGCAGTGAAATTATCGCAACTTACTTTAAGAAGCAAGCATTAATCTTGCATCCTCCTAAATTAGTATCAGGAGATGAGTTAATCAAACTTTTAGGTATCCAGCCAGGCCCTAAGGTATCTATAATTTTGGAAAAAATACACCAGGCTCAAATCACCGGCAAAGTTCAACAAAAAGAAGAAGCAATACAATTGGCCTATCAGATTCTTAATAACAATAAGAAGTGAGTCGCCTGGCAGGACTTGAACCCGGGACACGCGGTTTAAGAAACCGAATACCTCTGATTCTGATAGTCTCACTCAATGAGCAAATCCTAAACCCAAAGCAACTTGTAGCTTTTTTGTATTCCCACCAATTTGGCTAAATTTGTACTGATTATAGTCACAAAATTTTGCCCTTTGATTTAATCATGTGCTCCACGAACAAGTCAGTAATAGTTTTAACTTGAAATTATCTTGGGGGAGCAAAGTAAAATTGTCTTTAATCATTTTTTACTATTGAATTTTTTATACAACCTAACGTCCGAGCTCAGCCGCCGCTATGGAGTGCCAGCAGAATAGCTGTCAGGTGCAGCGATTTGTTAGGCTACTTCAGTCCCAAATATTTTCTAATATGTTTTGCTAAGTTGTTATCAATCTCCGTATGCCTTGGAACAGGTTGTTTCTTGCCCGTAGAAGGATTCATGTAGAGGTCATGATTAGCTCCTGGCCTTAAGAAAATACAACCACCTTCTATGAGTTGACGAACAAATTCTTTCCGCTTCATATAGTGATTTCTCTCATTTGAT
>JAUWJM010000101.1 GCA_030607715.1 Candidatus Aerophobota bacterium | reverse complement strand
TGTAACTCTTTAAAAATAGATGTCTTTCCAACCCTGCGCTTTCCAAAAAGAGCATATCCTGTATTTGATTTACTATTACTAAGCTCAGCATAGAGTTCATCCAATAAGATACTCCTATCAATAAAATTTTCTTTATATACAGGAACCAGGGTAAATCCCATTATATCCTCCTAACATATTCGTTAGTAACATATTTGTTAGTGAATGACTTGCTTTTTCAATCCCCAAACTCTACTATTTATTTTATGATTAGTAACAATCTTATCAGATTTTATAATTTTTATCAATATCTTTTGGGCTTGATTCCTCACAAATCTGCTCATCCCAGTAAGTTTTGCCTCCAGATCGTTTTGCTAATCTCCTGATTTCTAAAGAGGAAATTTTTTGGTTTGTATCCCCGACTCTTTTATAGGCATAACTTTTAAAGAAAACTGGCTTTTCGCTTGATTCTTTAACCTTTATTGAAATTACCTTTTTATTGTCAATTTTACAAACTTTTATTTCCGGAAAAATCTGAGGATCTGTGCTCCTTTTTATATATTATGCTAAATCTATAATCGTCTTTTTACCGGTTTGGACTCCCTTGATTTCTCTTTTATCAGAAACTCCAATGAGGATAATTCCCCCCTTTGAGTTTGAGAAAGCCGAAACGCTCTTCCCAATTTCATTCTCCAGCTGCAAGGATTCTTTAAACTCAAGAATCTCCGATTCGCCTTGTGAAATTAATTCTTTTAAATCCATTATCTTATTTTCTTTCATAAGCCATAAACTATTAGCTATGAGCTAACAATTTCTCCACCTCAAAACTTATCTCCGTTGTCTGAAAATTATCCCATAGCTCTATAGGATAATTCATAGCTGATGACTCATAGCTCTTTCCATTTACCAATGGATTCCTTGAATTCAGGCCAATAGAAGAAATAGATTTATGGGAAAACTTTGTAAATATCATTTCTACTTTTTATCCTATAAAAAATAATCCTATTTCCTTCTATTCTACACCCTATTCTGTAATTTCCCATTCTTATCCGATAATAATTTTTATATCCCCTCATCTTTTTTATATCTAATACCTCAAAAATATTATCGGATTTAGGAATATCTTCAAAGGCTATTTTTTCAATCTTCTTTCTATAGCCTAAAGGTAACTTCGCTAAGTCTTTTAGGAATGTCTTTTTATAAAAGCAAATCACTTCTGATCTTTCTTTAAAGTATGGTAATATTTCTTTGCATCTTCTATCGATAGGGTCTCTTCTTCCTCAACTTCCTTCATGTATTTGCCAAGACCGTAGTCCTCCAGGATTTCTTCTATTTTCTTAAATGTCTCTATATCTATTAAGACTGCTTTTTTCTGGTTATCGTCAGTTATTATATATTCTTTTTTTATCTTTAGCATTCCTAACACCTCCTCTCATTGTAAGTTATTATCGATAATCTTGCTACTACCTTAATCATATCTTCACATTTCATAACTATTTAGCCACAGATTCACACAGATAAACATGGATAAGCTAAAACGTCAGATTATAAATATTAAAAGTTTTTATGAAGTTTATAATGAACTTGGTAACCTTTAGCCTTACGCCTTTTGCCTTTTGTATGATAATAAAAGAAAAATATCAGCGTCCATCCGCGGCTGAATAATTACAAATAATTTTACTTAAACCACCTATTAACTCAATACTCTCTCTTATCGTGTTATCTACTTTTTTCTGCTGATAGCTATCACATTTTATTAGGGAAACTTCGCTCAATTTTTAACTCCTCTGCTGTCCACCATTTCTATTACAATCCTGGCAGTCCTATCTACAGCTCCAGGTGAGCCCAATTTTTTAACAACTTGCTTTAACTCACTTTTCATCTTATTCAACTTCTCAGAGTTGGTAAGCAAATCCAAAACTGTATTCGCAAGAATGCCTTCTCTTGCTTTAAACTGTAAAAGTTCCGGGACTATTTCTTTACCTGCTAAAATATTGGGAAGCCCTAAATAGGGAACACTTAACAAAATCTGTGCCAAAAGATAACTGGTAATATGTGTTTTATACATAATAACCATAGGAATGCCCAGGCAAGCTGCCTCAAGAGTAGCTGTGCCAGAGGCAATAATAAGCAAGGTGGATATATTCATCAGATTATAAATGTTGTCATTTAAAATTTTTACCTCAACTTCATTTCTTTTCACTATCTTAGTGATTTGTCCCTGAAAAGTGGAAGCGGCAACAGGAACAAGATACTGAATCCCTTTTATCTTTTTGCTTAACTTCCCTGCTGCCTTTAACATTACCGGTAAAAGATTATCAATCTCATATCCTCGGCTCCCTGGCAGAAGACCAACTATAGGCTGATAAGGATTAAGGCCAAACTTTCTACAAACCTCTTCCTTGCTCATTGTGAGTTTAACTATATCAAGTAAAGGGTGCCCCACCCATACAACATTTGCTCCCACCCTTTTATAAATCTCTGCCTCAAAAGGAAAAATAGCAATAATTTTGCTAACTTTCTTAGCCATTCTTCTCATTTTCCAATCAGACCAGGCCCATATTGGAGGAGCAATATAATAAACAGTGGGAATCTTTAATTTATTTGCCAGCCCAATGAGCTTTAAATTAAAATCTCGACTATCTATAAGAATTACAAGATCAGGATGTTCACCTTGCATTATCTTTTCGATATTTGATCTTATTTTCAAAAAAGAGGGGTAATACTTTAATCCCTCTATCAAACCTATTGTCCCCATATGAGTGGTAAAAGCCCTTATATCTACACCTGCTTCCTTCATTTTCTCCCCACCAATTCCAATGAATCTGACTGAGGGACAAATTTTTCTTATAGCTTTGACTAAGTTGGCTCCCTGTAGATCTCCTGAAACCTCTGTTACCGATAACATAATTTTTAATCTTGACATAAATACGTCCCCTTTATTCTCATATTATCAATTAATCTTACCTTCCCTATTTTCACCGCTAAAACTACTAAAACATCCCCTTCAATTTGAGATATCAATCCAAGAGTTACAGGATCTACCAGGGCAACGTAATCTATTTTAGCTAAGGACTCCTTAGCAATTAAATCCTTTATTAAAGAGATAATCCTCTCAGGGTCTTTTTCTCCTTCTTTTATTATCTTTTTAGCTTTAATTAAAGATTTATAAAGAATAGGAGCCGCTTTTCTTTGCTCGGGAGTAAGATAAGAATTGCGAGAGCTTAAAGCAAGACCATCTTTTTCTCTAACTGTGGGAAGAAGAACAATTTTAGTATCCAGATTTAAATCCTTCACCATTTTTTTAACTATTAAAGCCTGCTGGTAATCCTTTTCGCCAAAGAAACTTAAATCAGGATAAACTATGTTAAAGAGTTTTATAAGAACTGCAGTTACTCCTTCAAAATGTTCGGGTCGGAACTTTCCTTCCAAAACCCGGGTAAGATTCCCCTGGATCTGTATAAAAGTAGAGTGCTCTTGAGGATACATCTCCTCTGAAGAAGGAACAAAAATAACATCCACTCCCTCTTTTTGACAAATCTTGACATCTCGAGAAAGATCACGAGGATAATGCTCATAGTCCTCCCTGGGTCCAAACTGAAGGGGATTAACAAATATACTCACCACTACCTCATCACATTCCTTTCTGGCTTTCTCAATTAAAGAAAGATGCCCCTGGTGAAGATAGCCAAGAGTAGGAACAAAACCAATACTTTTCCTCTTGCTCTTAGCCCTTTGGCGGTAGTTCTTCATCTCCTCAATTTTTTTTATTATTTGCATCTTCCCCTCTTGATTTTAGTAAAAGCCGTTTGATGTTTCGCTCACAGATCTCTTTAATACGAGGATCCTGGGTTGACTCCTTTACCTTTTTCCACTGAAGGATTGATAGCCGCAGTTCTCCATTCTTCTCGTAAGCAAAAGCTAATATTCTTTCCAAAATAGGAGGATGCCCTTTTAGCTGAATTGCCTTTTTTAATCCCTCAATAGCCTTTTTAAACTCATAAGTTCTGAATAATCTAATCATAAAATCTCTGTACAGCCACAGCTCAAAAGCATAAGGATTATTGGCTATTCCTTCATTGAGAAAATCAATTGCCTCATCTAAATGTCCTAACTCACTCATAACTAAAGCTCCAAAAGAGTAACCGGGAACAAAATGTGGAGAGAGTTTACCCATAGCTTTAAGAACAGGGTAAGCCTTGAGAAATCTCTCCTCCTTTACTCCACCCCATTCTCCAAAATATTGGATTGATTGCAAAAAGAGAAAATCAGATAGAACTTCTTTAAAACCTAATCCAATTGCTATTCCTGCCAGTGCTGCCCCTTCAGGATAACCTTTAGCTAAATATTCCACCACTTCTCCCAAAGGCTGCCTTGTTAGCTTCCATTTCTTTATTTCAGCTTCCAGGCCTAATTTGAGGGAAAAAAGACCCAGTAATAAAAGAAAAAACAGTCCCATCTGCCATTTTTTTATCTCGTATCTCAAACTACAATCTCCCTTAGGGTCTTTTGAAAATCGGGAAAAGAGATATTAATGCACTGGGCATCAGAAATGGTAGTTTCTCCTTCACAGCATAAGCCAGCTATTGTTAAAGCCATAGCTATTCTATGATCTCCCCAGCTTTTTACTCTTCCTCCTTTTAATCTTTTTCCTCCTCTGATAAACATCCCATCTTCTCTTTCCTCTATATCTGCCCCCATCTTCTTTAACTCAGATACTATTGCTCTTATCCGATCTGTCTCCTTAACTCTTAACTCTTTTGCACCTTTAATTAAAGTATCCCCTGGCACAAAACAGCTAACTACTACTAATATTGGAATCTCATCAATTAGACGGGGAATCATTTCCCCTTGAACCACAACTCCTCTTAAGTTATTTCCTCCCCTTATTTCTATATCCCCCACTTCCTCCTCACATATCTTTTTTAAATTGCTAATTTCAATTTCTGCTCCCATTGAAATAAGAACATCGAGAAATCCTCTCCGAGTTGGATTTAATCCCACATTGGATAATTTAATTCTTGAACCTGGTAAAGATACGGCTGCTCCCATAAAAAAAGCACCGGCAGAGATATCTCCAGGAATATAAAAAGATTTTCCTTTAAAATTTCTCCTGCTCTTCCTGCCCTCAACTTGCACTTCTAAACCCTTTACCCTGACAGGAATCCCTAAATATCTCATCATTCTTTCAGTATGATCACGAGATTTATAAGGCTCTCTAACTGAGGTTTCTCCTTCAGTATACAGGGCAGCTAAAAGTAGGCAGGATTTTACCTGGGCCGAGGCAAGAGGAGATGGATAACTGATACTCCTAAGCTTTCCACCCACAATAGTTAAGGGAGGAAGATTTCCTTTTTCTCTTCCCTCTATTTTTGCTCCCATTTCTCGCAAAGGTTTAACAATTCTTTTCATTGGTCTTTTTCTTAAATACTTGTCGCCTGAGAGAACAGAATAAAACTCCTGGCCAGCTAACAGACCAGCTAAAAGCCTCATAGTTGTTCCTGAGTTCTCGCAGTTAAGCACATCTTCAGGTTCTTTTAACCCTCCTAATCCTACCCCCTCAACAATTATCTCTTCTCCCTCCTCTTTTATAGGAACACCCATATCCCTCATACACTTTAAAGTAGTTAGACAATCTCTTCCCCTTTGCACTCCTTTAAGAGAAGATCTATTCTCAGCAATAGAGGAAAAAATTATAGCCCTATGAGTAATAGACTTATCCCCAGGTAGAGTAATTTCTCCTCTTAAACGCTTAACCGGCCCGATTGAAACTCTATAATTTTTCAAATCTCTCTCCCCATACTCAGGGTTATTTTCTCCACCTCTTTTACCAGATTTTCAAAATGAGAAGGAAGGATAGATTGAAAACCATCAGATAAAGCCTCCTCTGGTTTGGGATGAACCTCAATTAAAAGACCATCTGCTCCAGCAGCCACAGCTGCGCGGGAGAGAGGAGTAATAAGGTTTCTTTGACCTGTACCATGGCTTGGATCCACTATTACGGGAAGATGTGATAAGATTTTTATTAAAGCTACCGAGGATAAATCTAAGGTAAAACGGGTAGAATCCTCAAATGTTCTTATTCCTCTCTC
>JAUWJM010000079.1 GCA_030607715.1 Candidatus Aerophobota bacterium | reverse complement strand
TTAAGAACACCCTCTGGATGAGCTAAACGGGAAAGGTCTACAACCACTCTTATCCCCAGTTTATCCGATTCATCCCTGACGGCTTTAATTCCTTTTATTCTTTCCTCTCCAGCTAAATCGGCAATTTTTTCAATTAATCTGGTCTTATTAACCTTATAGGGTATTTGCTGAATAATTATCTTTTCTTTCCCCTCCTCTTCTTTTATCTGTGCCCTTCCTCTTAAGATTATCTTACCTTTGCCTTTCTCATAAGCTTCCTGTATACCTTTTTCTTCAAGGATAATTCCTCCGGTAGGAAAATCAGGACCTTTTATTACCTCCAGGAGTTCATCGACTGTAATTTCAGGATTTTCAATCATCTTTATGCATCCATCTATCAGTTCTCCCAGGTTGGGGGGAGGAATGTTAGGGGCCATACCCACAGCTATACCTGATGAGCCATTTAAAAGAAGATTGGGAAACTTAGCGGGCAGAACAACAGGTTCTTCTAAAAAATTATCAAAGTTGGGAATAAAATTCACTGTCTCCTTATCCAGATCCTCAAGCAACTCCTCAGCAATGGCAGAAAGGCTCACCTCAGTATATCTCATAGCTGCCGGGGGGTCCCCATCAATGGACCCGAAATTTCCCTGTCCATCAATTAAAGGATAACGTAGAGAGAAATTCTGAGCCATCCTCACTGAAGCATCGTATACAGCCGTATCTCCATGAGGATGGTATTTACCTAAAACTTCTCCTACCAGGCGAGCTGCTTTTCGGTAAGGTTTGTTAGAGGCTAATCCCAATCCTTGCATAGCATAAAGGATTCTTCTTTGCACTGGTTTTAAGCCATCACGCACATCAGGTAGAGCTCTACCTACAATTACGCTCATAGCATAACTAAGGTAAGATTTTCTCATCTCCTCTTCTAAGTAAAGAGGAGTTATTTTTCCTTCAGCCATTTTTACTCCTTATATATCTAATTCTTTTACTTCTCCTGCATATTTTTCAATGAACCTTCTACGGGGTTCCACCTCTTCTCCCATGAGGATGGTAAATAGCTCATCAGCCTCTAAAGCATCTTCAATGGAAATTTGATAGATGGTTCTGGTGTCTGGATTCATAGCAGCTTGCCAGAGTTGATCAGGATTCATCTCTCCCAAACCCTTGTATCTTTGAACCTCTATTTTCTTCCCCTTAAACTGTTCTCTTAATTTTTTTAATTCAGCATCACTGTAAAGAAAATACTTTTTATTTTTATTGCTTACCCGGTAAAGAGGTGGTTGAGCAATATAAATGTGGCCTTCTCTAATTAAGATTTGCATATATCGATAAAGGAAAGTTAAAAGAAGAGTTCTAATGTGAGCTCCATCAACATCAGCATCACTCATAAGGATAACTTTATAATATCTTAGTTTGGTAAGATTGAACTCATCTTTTATTCCTGTGCCAATTGCAGAAATCATAGACTTTATTTCCTGATTGCTAAGAACTTTAAGTAAATTAGCTTTTTCCACATTTATTATTTTCCCTCTTAAAGGAAGGATAGCCTGGAATTTTCTGTCTCGGCCCTGTTTTGCTGATCCTCCGGCTGAATCTCCTTCTACAATGAAAAGTTCATTTTTTTCCGGGTTATTCCCGGAGCAAGCCGCTAATTTTCCCGGCAGAGCTCCTCCTCCCAAACCTTCCTTTTTTCGAGTAAGCTCTCTGGCTTTCTGGGCAGCCTGGCGAACCAGAGAAGCTGAGGTAATCTTTTGCAGGATAAGCTTGGCTAAAGGGGGATTGTCTTCTAAAAAGCGGGAAAGATTTCTGTAAAGAATGGATTCTACAATTCCCTTGGCTTCGCTATTACCTAATCTGGTTTTTGTTTGACCTTCAAATTGAGGATTAGGCATCTTCATATTTATTATAGCAGTAAGCCCTTCCCTGGCATCCTCTCCAATAAGGTCTGTCTCTTTATTTTCTTCCTTGCGAGCATAATCATTTATTGTTCTGGTAAGGCCTGATTTAAATCCAGAAATATGAGTTCCTCCCTCTACAGTGTTAATATCATTGACAAAGGCAAATATATCTTGAATAAAATTTTTGTTGTATTGAATGGCTACTTCTAATTGAACATTGTCTTTTTCTTCTTTTATATAAATTGGTTCGGGGAAAAGAACTTCTCTATTGCGATTGATGTACTTCACAAACTCTTTTATTCCTCCTTCATATCTAAAAATTTCCTTCCTGCCTTCTCTCTCATCCTCAATCTGAATCATTACTCCTTGATTAAGAAAAGCTAATTCCCTTAAACGTCGAGTAATTTTCTCATAATCAAATTCTATACTTTCAAATATTTCCTTGTTAGGGAGGAAACTAATTTCTGTTCCCCTTTTTCCCTCTCCAGCCTCTTCTATCACCTCAACGGGTGTAACTGGTCGTCCCTTTTTATATCTCTGACGCCAAATTTTTCTCTCACGAGTTATCTTAGCTTCAAACCATTCTGAGAGAGCATTTACTACCGTAACTCCTACTCCATGAAGACCTCCAGATACCCGATTAATCTTAGTATCAAATTTTCCTCCAGCATGAAGGGTAGTCAGCACCAATTCCAGGGCAGATTTTTTATAAACCGGATGGGTTTCTACTGGTATCCCTCTTCCATCATCAATTACAGTAACACTGTTATCCAGATGAATGATTACTTTAATATTTTTACAATAACCTGCTAAAACCTCATCAATGGAGTTATCCACCACCTCACTTACTAAATGGTGGAGTCCTCGGGGACCAGTGCTTCCAATGTACATACTGGGAGTTTTTCTTACCGCGTCCAGATCTTTTAAAACCTTTATCTGTTTTGCTCCGTATTCCTCATCCATTTTCTTTACTCCTGAATCTTCCCATTTTTCGGTATTTTTGGCATCTTTGTTTTACTAATTCCTCAGAGGAGATTTCCTGAAAAAACTTTAGCTCTCTTAAAATTGTTTTTTTAATATTAAAAGCAGTTTGCTCTATATCTCTGTGAGCTCCTCCCTTAGGTTCAGGAATAATACCATCTATTATTCCCAATTTCAACAGATCTTGTGAAGTGAGTTTCAGGGCATCAGCCGCTTCTTCTACTTTTTCTTGATTTTTCCATAGAATAGCGGCACATCCCTCGGGAGAGATAACTGAAAAAATAGCATTTTCCAGCATCAAAACCTTATTACCAACCCCCACCCCCAGAGCTCCTCCACTTCCTCCTTCTCCAATAACAATTACCAAAATGGGGACTTTTAAGTGAGACATTATCTCTAAATTAGCTGCAATAGCTTCAGCTTGCCCTCTCTCCTCAGCCTCAATTCCAGGATAAGCCCCTGGAGTATCAATAAAGGTAATTACCGGACGGTTGAATTTTTCAGCTAATAGCATCAATCTATGAGCTTTTCTGTATCCTTCTGGATGAGCCATGCCAAAATTTCGAAAAAGATTCTCCTTTATTGATGCTCCTTTCTGATGTCCTATAAATACTACTCTTTGTTCTTCTAATTTCCCCAGACCAGCTACAATAGCTTGATCATCTGAATAAAGTCTATCACCATGAAGAAGAACAAAATCATCGAAAATTAACTTTGCTAAACTTAAGGTCTTGGGACGGTCGGGGTGACGAGCAAGTTGAACTCTTTGCCAGGGGGTAAGATGGAAAAAGATCTCTTCTCTTAGCTTTCCCAATTTAATTTCAAGATTGTTAATCTCATCAGCTAAGTTTATTTTCTCTATCTGGGTTAATTTCTTTAATTCCTGAATTTTTTTTTCTAATTCTTCAATTGGCTTTTCAAAATCCAAAAAATATCTATTTCTCTGATTCATTTAAATTCTCCGTGACTATTCAGTCACTAATTATCACTAATTATTATTTAACAATTCTTTCGTATTTTTCTTTCCAAAAATTAATAATATCTGTGTTTATCGGTGTAAATCTGTGGCTAAATATTAAAATTCCCCAAAATAAGTTATCGTAAATGTTCTATTTCCTGATTCACTGTAGCGCTTAGATAGATCTTTGAAATCAAATCTCAAGGATAACTCGGGAGTGTATTGGAGATTAAATCCCAGATTTATCTCTCCTCCTTCCTTTCGCAAAAGCTTTTCTGGACCTGAGTAATTAGAACCATCCTCATAGCTTATACTTTTATGAAATAAATTGTTAAACTCTAATATTAGCTCTATTTTAGGAGTTATCTTTACGTTTGTTCCCAGGAATACAGTTAATCCTGTTTTGCCAGGGTTATCCTGTAAACTGTGCCTGATTCCACCATGAACTTCAAAATACAGATCCTTTAGGGTTTTGCTCAAAGAAATGTAAAATCCTTTTGAGTTTATCTGATAAAAACTTCTTGTTAACTTATTCCCGTTTATTCTATCTCCCTCTTTATAGTATTTTCCATATCCCTGTCCTTCATATCCTACAGCTAAGGAAAAGGACATATTTTTCCCTTCCTCGCCTAACTTGTATTTTAAAGAAAAAGTCGGTTCTGGATTTCCTTTGAGTAACTCGGTTCCTACTACTCCTGTTCCGCCATAAGAGGCACCTATAGTAAAATCTTCTGTTAAGCCAGCTTCCCCTCTGATCAAAAGTCCACCTTCTTGATAAAAACGAAAGTTGATAGAGTAATGATTTTTTTCCAACAATTTAGCTGTGGGAGTATCAATAAGGTTAGTGGATGTTTGTCCCTGGACAGAAAAGAAAATAACCATTACTACCACAATACTTATCAGTACTGTAATTTTTCTCATGATTCTCCTCCTCATTTAATTTAATATTTGAGAGACATAAACTAATCTTATTTTCCTTTTATCAAGCTGGCGGATAAGTTCCTTTAGAGTTAAAGCGGTAACTTTATTTATGTGACCAATTCCCAGAGCCCATCCTTTTTCTTTAGCCAATAAGATTAATTTTTTAAACTGACCATTTATGTAAGATCCTTCTTTTTTGTTGTCTAAAAAAACCTGACGGTAAGATGACCTTATCCTCATTTTTTGAGCAAGAGTATAAGCTATTGAAGAGGATGCAGTTTGGCTATCCACAAAGTATAACCCTTCCTCCTTTATCACTTTCAAAATAGCCTCCATTTCTCTCTTTCTGGTAGTAATTAAAGAACCCATATGGTTATTTAATCCAACTGCATAAGGAACATCCTTCAAGACCAACTTTAATGTCTTTTTAATTTCTGTATCTTTCATTCCTTCCATAATTATCCAGCGATACTGGTTATTAAAATTTCCTTCAGGTTGCATGGGAAGATGGATCATTATCTCTTTTTTGTTTTGATGAGCTTTCTCTGCTATCATCTTAGCATAGGGAGTCCCTGGAATTATAGAAATGGTGAGGGGTGCATTTACCTCTTTAAGGAGAATATCAACAGCCTCACCTTTAGAATATCCAAAATCATCTATTAAAATGGCAATTTTTACCTTCTTGAGAAAGAACTTTAAAAAGTGAGTGGGAATGTTTTTAAAGCCAAGATTAACTTGAACCTGGTATTGATTATCCAGATTTTTCTCCTTAAATTCAAATACCTTTACGGAAGGAAGATGGCTAATTCTTCTCTTTAGCTTATCCAGGGAATAATTAAAGGGGATTTTAATGGTTATTTTAGCTACTTTATGAGAAGGAAAAAATCCTTCCTCATTTACTGTTTTCTCCTCAATCTGAAGACCTAAAATTTTCAGTTCCCCATTTATTCTCTTCTCTACTTGAGAATACTCTTCTTTATAAATCTTAGACTGGAACTGGTAAAATAAAGCCAAAATCAAAACAGCAATTAAAATTCCTAAACTTAAGAAAAAAAATCTTAAAATCTTTTTTAACATCGCATTCACGCATTAACCCATCTACGCATTCACGCATTAAGAGCTTTTACCTTCCAATATTTTTAAGGATTTTAACAGCTCCACTGCCTGCATCAATTGCCGATCATTAAATATATCATTCTCTTTATCTTTATCTTCTCTTCTTAATACTCTTTCTAAAAGCTCCTCCTCTACAATTATTTCTTTTTCTTTTAGCTTTTGAATCAAAGGAGGAAGATCCTCATCTTTCCACTGGGGATTTTGGGAAATGAATTCTTTTACCAATTCTGAGGATTCTAATTTATTTAAAATCTCTTTCTCTTTTTGAGTAGGTTTGAAAGCCTCAACCTTTATATTAGGTTTTATCCCCTCTTTATCAATACAGACACCATTCGGAGTATAGTATTTGTCTGTAGTTATCCAGATAGCTCCTCCATTTTCCATAGGTAATACTTTTTGAACTGTCCCTTTTCCAAAAGACTTAGTTCCCAGCAATATTCCTCTTTTATGTTCTTTAACAGCTCCAGCTACAATTTCTGAAGCACTGGCACTTCCAGCATTAATTAAAATTAGTAAGGGTATTTTAAGAGCCTCTCCTTCAGAATGGGCAGAGTAAGTTTGGGATTGCCTTGGGTCTCTTCCTTGAGTAGAGACAATTACTCCAGAGGAAAGAAACTGATCAGCTACTTCCACAGCTTGCGTTAGAAGTCCACCTGAATTATTTCTTAAATCCAGGATAAGTTCCTTAATTCCCTTACTTTTTAGAAAAAGAAGACTGTTTTTCAAATCCTGAGATGTACTCTCATCCATAAAACCTATTATTCTTATATAGCCTATATCTTTATCTAATATTCTTTGTTTAATGTTGGGAAGTTTAATAAGGGCTCTGGTTAATGTAAAATCTAAAGGCTCCTTTTCATCCTCTCTTAGAATAGTTAGAGTTACTTCAGTTCCTATTTTGCCTCGTATTTTAGATACTGCCTCATTTGAGGTCATTCCTATCGCTGATTCCTCATTTATCTTTATAATTTTATCTCCCGATTGAAGGCCGGCTCTACTGGCTGGTGTATCTTCCAAGGGAAAGACAATCGTTATAAAGTTATCTTTAACGGTTATCTCCATCCCTACTCCTCCAAATCCTTCTTTTTCTATAGTGATATTCTCATATTCCTGAGAACTCACCCATTGAGAGTGGGGATCATTAAGAGAATTTATCATTCCTTCAATTGCTCCTTCCACTAATTTAGAAGGATCAACCTTGTCTATATATTCACTCTGTATAATCTGATAAGCCTCAAGTAAAGGTTTTAACTCTGAGAATAAATCACCACCAGCATGAACCCGTGTAAACAAAATCATACTGACAATTACAGAGATTATTCCCAGCAACAAGATCTTATTTTTTTTCATTTAGTTATCTTTTCCTCCAATTTTTTAGCATTTTTAAATACCTCTTCTATCTCTAAAAAGGATAATCCAGCTCCTCTCAGTATCTTTTTACCCTGATCAAGGGTAATTAAATCTTGCGGGCCATGAGCATCACTACTTAGGACTAATTTTGCGCCATACTCTCTAGATAATAAAGCTACCCTACCATTAGTTAAAGAATGCCCTT
>JAUWJM010000027.1 GCA_030607715.1 Candidatus Aerophobota bacterium | reverse complement strand
GATAAAGAATATACCCTTTTATCCTATCCGAGACTATAAGATGCTTACGGGTAGATCTTTTAGGATTAAGGTCATCAAGACAGAGCACTTTTGAGGGTTTAAGCTTTTCTATAAGATCCTTGAAATTTAGCTTATCAGCCTCTTTATGTTTCCAGCGGTCGATAGTAGAACGAGAACCGGTAGTATTAAAAGAACGAACGAAGCGTTTTTTTATCTTTTCTTGAGAAACATTATCTAAGATATTGCTGGCTATCGCCTCTTTGATGAGCCGAGCAGTTGCTCATCAATTATTTACTGGTACCTTTTATAGGTAGAGGAAAAGAATCTCTTTCACATTGTGGATTTAAACACTTAGCGTAGACTATCTGGACTTTAAGTAAAACTGGTCCATCTATATTAATTTCTTTAACAGTTTTCCAGTGTTCTCTTTTCTTTTTAAACCGTTGCTTCACATTACAAAAAGGACAAACACAAAACTTAGGGATTCGAGGTCTAATAATCTTAATCTTTAGTTTGTGTGGATCTTTTGACATTTGGTAGTTTCCTCCTTTTTGGAGGAACTCTACCATTTATTTTTAGAGAACAAAAGACATAAAATTTATCTTACATTTATTTTATATTTTGCAACAAACTTGAGCAAGACCCCGCTTTACTCCTCACAATGACATGCGGTTCACTGAATATTTACTTTCCTGGCATGCCACTGAGTATTTACCCTCTAATTTAGCTGAACTTTTTCTGTATCCGAAGGCTATTTGTGTACCAATTAGAAAGAAAGAAAACAAACCATCCGAAAAGTTTATCGAGAATACTTGAAGGCATATTTTTCTCTCCCCTCCTGACCATCTCTCTAATTACATCATCCAGGGAAAAGAAAGTACCTACATCCTCAACAATCCAGGGGTTGAGTAAGATAAGGTTGGTATCAGCATCCCAGTCAATAGTAGGAATTTGTTCTTCAGTAACTAATCCCTTTTTAAGCATTCCCTTAAATAATGCTTCATCGAATAATGCCTCACAGGCTACCCACCTCCCAGCAAGATAGCACTCACACCAGAGATGTCCCACAACCATAGGGAATTTATTATATAAAAACTCAAAGATAATATTTTTGAGAAATTCCTTCTTTGCACGGACATAATGGCATCTTGCCGGTATTCCTGCCGCTCGCAGCAAAGCAATCTGAAGGTTGACTTTAGCGGTACAATATCCAACCCTCTTAATAAGTGTATGGGATGCTGTTACATCTAGATAATCCATACCAAAGGGTATTTCATCTCTCACAAAATAGAATATCTTAGATGCTACTTCTGTTAAGGTCTTTGTATATTTAATAATTCTGTTCATGGTTTCCATAATTATATCTGAGTTTAAGTCAACCAATTTTGTTGGCTTAAGATACTCTTCCATCTCTCCTGTGATTGCCATTGAAATGTTTCAGACCTCTCAAATTTTTTCTTTTCTGCTGCTCTACTAAAATTTGTAGAGTACTAAACATAATATTTCTTTTAATTTTAGAGATTTTTGTGCATTTGTCAAAATTGTTGCATTAAAATGTTATTGTGTTAAAATCTGCTAAAGCTAAAGTTTTTATTACTCCTGCCGATAATGAAATAAAAAGAGAAATCTTAAAAAGATTTAAAAAAATGTTAGCTTTGTTTGTTGGAGGAACACAGGTCTTAGAGAAAGAGATTTATCTATTTACTATATAAAAAGGGAGAAGGAAATGGCTACTGCAGGTGCACCCATAGAAAAGGAGACAAAGAAACTTGCCCAGTCTCCTAATATTGAGAAGGACAAATCAATGGGGATAAACAAAGTGGTAAAACAGGAGAAAAAGGCAGCTATTCCTCAAATTGCTCAAAAAAAGGTAGGTAAGAAACCCCTTGAGGAAATAAGGGCAAAACGCATCATAGCTAAGAGACGACAGCTGGCAGAAAGGTTGGCTGCCACTGTCAGTCAGTTAACCACTGGTGTAGAAGAGGCAACCTCCAGAGCTCAGGAGTTAATGAACACTATGGAGCAGATCTCCAGTGCAATAGAGGAAGCTTCTAATAACACTCAACAGGGAGCGAATATTGTCAAAGAAGCTGATAATTCAGCTACACAGCTTGGCAATCAAGCCAGGTTAATATTTCAAACAACAAATCGTATGGCGGAGTTAGGTAAGAGCAATTTAAATGATGTTAATAGAATTGTAGAAGGGGTAAGAAAAATAGCAAAAGTTAATATTGCAGGAGTAAAAAGTGCACAAGAACTAATGAAACAAGGAGACGAAATTAATAACATTGTAAAATCGGTAATGAACATAGCTGATCGGACTAATCTTTTAGCTTTAAACGCAGCTATTAAGGCAGTTAAAGCAGGAGAGTATGGAAGAGGGTTTGGTGTGGTGGCAGATGAAGTGCACAATTTAGCCGAGATCTCTACTACCTTAGCCGGACAAATAAATACATTGGTAAATGAGCTTCAAGAGAAAATTAAGTCCGTAACTCAGGAGATAGAGAAAAGCGGCAAAACTGCTCACGAAGAGGTGGAGAAAGCTCAAAAGATAGGTAAGAATACAAATGAAGTTTTACTGGAAATGCCAGTTTTACAAAAGGAGGTACAGAATATTCAGGATAGCACTGATAGTCAAATAAAGCAATTAGCCAGGGTAACCAATAAAGCAAAACAAATAACCTCTGCCTCAGAGGAGATTGCTTCATCCAGCTCTGAAGTATCCGCTTCTTCTCAGCAGTATGCAAAGTCAATGGAGGAGATAAACACCACTGTCGAAAATCTCTCTCAAATAGCAGAAGAGGTTCAAAGTGGCGCAGGAGGAGAAATGTCCTTTCAGGAGATGGCTGCTATAGCTGAGCAGCTTTCAGCCTCTACCCAGGAGGCAAATAGCGCCTCCCAGCAGATAACCTCAAGCATCGAGCAAATATCCAGCGCAATAGAGGAAATATCTGCCTCAGCCCAACAATGTGCTGCAGGGATAGAAGAAACAATCAATGCTAATGATGCAACCATAAAGTCTACTCAGAAACTTGATAAAGGAATAAAAGTTTTTTTAGAAAAATATTATGTGAGTCAAGAAACAACAAGGGAAGTGATTAACGACATCACAAATATCACTAATTCCAACATTGCTTCAGCCAAGACAATTAACGAATTAGGAAGTAAGGCCAGAGGAATGGATGAAATAATGGATACAATTAAAAATATCATCATGCAAACAAATTTTCTGGCTTTAAATGGAAATATAGAGGCCGCACGTACTAATGAATACGGAAGGGGATTTGCCGTAGTATCTGAAGATATAAAAAATCTTGCTAACGACTCCGCTGAATCCGTTAATAAGATCGCAGATCTGGCAAGAGCTATCCAGGAACGAATTGTAATAGTTAGTGAGGATATACAGAAAGCAGGAGCGCAGGCACAGAAGGGGGGAGATAGAGGGAAAAATATTCTTAAAGATGTAGCTTCCATTATTGAGGAAGTAAAGAAAATAGTCGAGGGAAATATCGAGAGTACAAAGATGACCAGGGAGCAGGCAAAACGTTTGGAAGAGGTAAATAACGCTATCCAACAAATAGCCTCTGTTGATGAGGAATTATCCACTGCTACTCAACAGGCTTCATCTGTTGCTCAACAGCAGACAAAAGGTATGGATGAGTTGGCAAAAGTAGCTGAGGAAGTTGCTGTTCTGGCAGATGAATTGCAGAATATATAGCCCATAAGCAATCTTAAGAATGCAAGGAGTGAAAGAAAAATGGCTGAAGAAGAACAATTGGTAAGCTTTAGAATTGAAAATGAGGAATTTGGAGTGGGAATTGAGAAGGTGCAAGAGATTATAAGGCTACCGGAGATTACCACAGTCCCCAAAGCTCCCTCCTTTGTAGAGGGTGTAATAAACTTAAGGGGTAATATCTTTCCAGTAATTGATTTACGAAAGCGCTTTGACCTTGAGGCTATTAAGAAGACAAATGCTACCAGAATCGTGGTAGTAAGTATAGATAATAAAACTACGGGTATTATTGTTGATTCTGTCTCCGAGGTCCTGCGACTGCCCAAGGACGCCATCGAGTCACCGCCACCTATTATAGCAGGAATTGAGGCTAAATACCTGCGGGGAATAGGTAAGCTCGAGGAGGGCAAAAGGCTTATCATCCTCCTCAACTTAAATGAAGTCCTCACAGTTAAGGAGAAGGAGAAATTGACCCGAATGGAGCCTGATAAAAGTCAAGAGTCCATTAAGAAATCTTCCGAGTTGGAAAGTGCCAGGCCCAAGGAGATAAACTTTTAAAAACCTTAAGATTTTCAGGAGACAAAACTCGTATGTTATCAACTCAGGCAAGGATTATCGCTATTGCTAATCCCAAGGGAGGATGTGGAAAGACTACCACTACGATAAATTTGGGTGCTTCTCTTGCTGATCTAAATAGAAAAGTTCTCTTGATAGACCTGGACCCCCAATGTAATGCAAGTATTGGGCTTGGAATTAAACCCCACTTACTTAACTTCTCGGCGTACGATCTCTTTAGTGATGCTGAAACTCAAGTTAATCAAGTAATTTATCAGACAAATCTGTTAAATTTATCAATTGTCCCGGGTAACTTTTCTCTTGCTAATATAGAAAATAAGCTAAAAACACAAAAAGGAGCAGGATTTATCTTGAGAAGAAAATTTAAATCCATAGCTTCAAAATATAACTATATTCTCTTAGATTGCAATCCCTCATTGGGGGTCCTAACCTTAAATGCTCTTGTCTCCTCCAAAGGAATTATTATTCCAGTACAGACTCAGTTTTACGCTCTTAGGGGATTAGCTCAACTGTTAAATTTGACCAATATAGTAAGGAGAAAAGCTAATCCAGACCTATCTACTATAAGAATCCTTGCTACTATGTATGATGTACGCACAAACTTAAGCCATTACATCATTGGAGAACTTCAGAATCACTTTAAAGATAGGCTTTTTAAGACAATAATTCCTGTGAACACCAGATTAGCTGAAACTCCCAGCTATGGTCTGCCGATCAATAAGTATGCCCCTAACTCCAAAGGGGCAGTAGCCTATAAGCAATTAGCCAAAGAGGTTATTTCCCTTGAAGAAACATAAACCTTTAGGGATAAAATTGGGGACAATAATTAAAGATGCCGAAAGTGAGAGTAAGGGAGCAAAGGAGAGTGCTAATCTAAATAATCTCCTTTCAACTGATAATTCCGCTAATCCTGTACTTAACCATGCACAAATTGGCTTAAATTATTATAATAAAGGAGAGTATGATAAGGCAATAGAGAACTTTAAGAAAGCCCTCCATTTAGAAGGAGGAAGTGCTCAGATTCATTATAACCTTGGTCTGACCTATCAGGCAAAGGGACTTTTAGATGAAGCAGAGGAGGAATATAAAAAATCCCTTGAGCTTAATCCTTTAGATAAAGAAGCGCACAATAATTTGGGGATAATTTATTATAGCCTTGGTAAAAACAATGAAGCAGCGACAGAGTTTAAGGAGGCGCTCAGAATAGATTCTAACTTTAAACTGGCAAGAAA
Organism: Candidatus Aerophobota bacterium; assembly: GCA_030607715.1. Next base: position 8,923 of record JAUWJM010000027.1, on the reverse strand, counting down.
AAATTTAGAGAAAATAGTATTTAGAGGTGACCACGGGTAGCCGCAACCTTCAGGTTACGCATAGCATGTTGGGGATAAACCCCAACGCTACGTAATGCGGGGGCTCGTCCCCCACAGGCTAAAGCCTGCGGCTACGATAAGGGAAATGAAAAAGATAATTTCAGTGCCTATTGGCGAGTTTAGAGTATCTACTGCTCCGAATATACTAATTACCCATAACCTTGGTTCCTGTGTAGGAGTTGTCCTCTACGACATCTTCTCTAAAATCGGTGGATTAGCTCATATAAGCCTTCCTGATAGCAAAAGTATGGCAAAAGAAAACAATAATCCTAAATTTGCAGATATCGCCATCTCTTCAATGATAGGGAAAATAGAAAATATGGGGGCAATTCACATTTATATTATAGCTAAGATTGCCGGAGGGGGAAATATGTTTAACTTAAAGGATCTACCTCTTGAAATGGATGTAGGAGCACAAAATGTGCTTGCTGTAAGGAAATATTTAGCCAGAGAGGGTATAAGGATAATAGCGGATGATACCTTAGGATATCACCCGCGGACAATGGAATTTAATCTTACGACAGGAAAAGTTACTCTTAAAACGAAGACGAAAGGAGAAAAATACCTATGAAGAGGATAAAGGTTCTTGTAGTTGATGACTCAGCTTTTATGAGGAAGGCAATAAAAAATATATTAGAATCCGATCTTCACATTGAGGTAATTGGCACTGCCAGAAATGGTGAGGATGCTCTGAAAAAGTTAAAAGAGCTGTCCCCGGATGTAGTGACCCTGGATATAGATATGCCCTATATGGATGGTCTGACTGCATTACAACACATTATGTCTGAGAATCCCCTGCCCGTAGTTATGCTTAGTTCTTTCACTCATGAGGGAGCATTAGAAACATTTGAGGCTCTGGAGCTGGGAGCGGTGGATTTCATCCCTAAGCCATCGGGAACTGTCTCTCTTGATATAGATAAACAAAAGAATGAGATAATTACCAAGGTTAAAGCCGCTGCTTCGGCAAGAATAGAAAAGTCTGAGCAAACTAAATTACAGGTTGTGAAGCGACCACCAATTGTTGTTCCTGAACGGAAAATTTCCGCTGTTGTATCTGGTAAAACAGTAGCAATTGGCATCTCTATCGGAGGACCCCAAACCTTAATGAAAATTATTCCAAATTTACCAGGAAATTTGCCGGCATCCCTTTTAATAGTTCAGCATATGCCGCCCAGTTTTACTCGAGTTTTTGCAGAACGACTAAACAAAAATAGCCATCTTGAAATTAAAGAGGCGGAGGCAGGAGATGCGGTAGAAAAAGGCAAAGTTTACCTCGCTCCTGGTGATTACCATATGACTGTAGTTAAAAGAACCATTGGCAAAGGAACTATTATTCGGCTAAGCAAGGAACCCTCCAATGTTCTTCATCGACCCTCAGTAGATATAATGATGTCATCGGTAGCGAAAATCTACGGCAAAAATGCTGTTGGTATTATTTTAACCGGGATGGGCAAAGACGGAGCTAATGCAATGGTTGAAATAAAGAAAAATGGTGGTAAAACTATAGCTCAGGATGAAGCTTCCTCTATAATTTTTGGGATGCCAAAAGCGGCAATTGAAATGGGCTGTGTAGATGAGGTGGTTTCTGCAAAAGGAATGGCACAGGCAATTGTGAGAGCAGTGCAACCTGAAAAGTGAGAAGCGGAAAGGTGAGGAGTGGAGTAATTATAAAAGGAGGGCCAAAGATGACTTCTTCAAAGCCTGAATTCGGCGAATTATTGAAAAAGTTAAAAAGTGAAAATGAGGATAAAAGACGATGGGCAGTCCAGATGATAGGCAAATCAGGAGAAAAAAGGGGAATTCCCTATCTGATAAACCTTCTTTCTGATAAAAACGTTGCTATTCAGGAAGCAGTCGCAGATGCCCTAATTAAAATAGATGGCAAAGAAGTTGCCAAAAAGCTTGTTCCCCTTCTACGTTCCGAGGAAGCGAGCCTGCGCAACATCTCTATAGAAATCCTGGAAGAAATTGGAGAGGAAGCAATAGATACATTAGTCTCCTTGCTGAGGGATAAAGACCATGATATACGTAAATTTGCTTGCGATAGCCTGGGAGATATTGCCAGTCCCAAAGCTACCCCATATCTTATAACTGTATTAAATGATGTTAATATCAATGTTGCCTGTGCTGCGGCAGAAGCTCTTGGCAAAATTGGAAATAAAAGGGCGATCGAGCCATTAACAAAGGCATTAGAGGGAAATATATGGCTTATCTGTTCCTGTGCAGAGGCTCTGGGTAGAATTGGTGATAAAAGAGTAGTTGAATCCCTAATGAGTATTCCATCAAGTGAAAATACATTAGTCCTTTTTTCAGTAATTAAAGCTTTAGGTCAAATAGGCGATGGAAGAGCAATTGATTTTCTCTTATCCCTTTCTAAATCTGAGACACTAAAGGGAGCAGCAACAGAGGCTATAGCTCAGATAGTTGAAAAACAAGGAAAAGTCATTGACAAATTAAAGAAATTGGATTTGAGTTTTCTCTTAGAGCTTTTAGAGAGTAAATCCACCTCGATAAGGAAAGCTGCTGCCTTTTTATTAAGTAAAGTTAAATATAGAAAGGCGATTCCCTCTCTGATTAAGTTTCTATCTGATAAAGAGGAGGAGATAAGAGAGGTGGGGATAAAAGCCTTAATCCTCATAGACCCTCACCTCGGATATCTACCCTCGGAGAAAAATGAGGAGGTGATGGAATTACTTGAGTCGTTGGTATACGATAATGATGAAGAAGTACGAAACGCAGCGAATGAGGCATTAAAAAGACTGACAAACAATTAAAAATAGGAGTCAATTCAGTGTATCTTTCAAGAGAGGATTTTCAATTAATTCGAGACCTTGTGAATAGAAAAATGGGCTTGTTTTTCGATGAAAAGAAAACATATTTTGTAACTAACAGGCTCTCAAGGAGAATAGAAGAGATAAATTGCAACAATGTAAAGGATTACATTCGCATTTTAAACTATGATTTACGGGAGTTTTCTAACTTCGTAGATTCTCTTACCATAAATGAGACTTATTTTTTCAGGAATTATCCCCAGCTAAAGATGTTTGCCGAAGAAATTTTACCTCTTATTTGTGAAAATGAAAGAAAAAAATATAATAAGAGTTTAAGAATATGGAGTGCTGGTTGTTCTACCGGTGATGAGCCTTATACTATTGCTATCATTCTCTTAGAAATGATTGAGGATATTTATAGCTGGAGGGTGGAGATCTTAGGTACTGATATAAACCGCAAAGTTCTTAAGATGTGCAGAAAGGCAATCTATACAGAAAGGTCGCTAAAAGATGTTCCCTTTAAATATAAGGAAAAATATTTTATTCCCTATCAAGATAAATATAAACTCAAGGACGAGGTTAAAAAATATGTTAAATTTAGCCATCTTAATCTTAGTGACGGGTTAAAGTTAGAGGAAATAAAAAATATTGATTTTATATTTTGCAGAAATGTCCTTTTCTATTTTGATCAGAGGTCCTGTAAGGAAGTAGTAAGCTGCTTTTATAATAGCCTCAACAAGGGAGGATATATTTTCTTGGGAGCAAGCGAATCTATATCTCGTATCAGCGCTGCCTTTAAATTGGTCAGATTCAACAGTGGATTAGCATATATGAAGGAATGAAAGGAGGTAGGATAATATGAAAAAGAGAATCCTCGTGGTGGATGATTCGGCAACTATAAGAACACTACAGGGCTTTATACTGGAATCAGCGGGTTTTGAAATAGAAACCGCGTCTAACGGGATAGAGGCCTTAGAGAAAATATACAAAGGAAATTTCGACTTAATAGTAGCGGATATAAATATGCCAAAAATGGATGGACTAAAACTAATCAAGACTTTAAGAGAACAGGATACCTACAAAGATCTTCCTATTATCATCGTAACCACTGAGGAAGAGGAGAAAGATAGAAAAAGAGGTCTTGATGCCGGAGCAAATGTATACTTAGTTAAACCTACGGACCCTGAAAGGTTAGTAATGAATGTAAAAATGCTTTTAACATCAGCAACCTGATGCATTCCAGTTATTACAAGAAAAAAGAGGAAAATAATGAACGAATTTTTAGAAGATCCTGCCATCTTAGGAGAGTTTATCAATGAGTCAAATGAACACCTTGAATCCTTAGAGCCTAAGTTACTTAAGCTCGAGAAGGAACCAAACAATTCAGAACTTTTGAATGACATATTTCGTAGTTTTCATAATATAAAAGGAGCTTCCTCTTTTCTCAACTTAACACAGATAATTAAATTATCTCATAAACTGGAAAATGTCCTGGATAACCTGCGGCGAGGAAAACTTAAAGCTACCTCGGAAATTATAGACCTTTTATTCAAAGGGACGGACATCCTGAAGGCTCTCTTTGGAGATTTAAGCAGTGGTGAGAACAAAAGAATGGAAAGGGTGACGAGTGATTCCCTCAAGGAGGTGGACGAATTTATAAGTAAGATGGAGGGAGAGGTCAAGAGGCCCAAAAAGGAAGAGAGGAAAAGAAAAGCTTCCTCAATAAGTCCTAAAGCTACTAGGGAAGAAAAGGAGACATTCCTGAACGCTGCCCAACAATACCTTTGCACTATGGACAACTGCTTAACCAGGATAAGACAGGAGGGCTGGAACTTTGAACTTGTTAATACCCTCTTTCGGGTAGCTCATAGCCTTAAAAGTTCTGCCGACTATATGGGATTTGAGGTGATCAAAAACCTTGCCAGGGAAGAAGAAGTCCTTTTGGAGAAAATAAGAGAGGAGAAAATTAGTCCCTCTGGGGAATTAACCTCGTTATTCATATCAAGCTACAATATGCTCACTAAATTAATAGATAATATAAAAGCTGAAAGAGAGGAGGATATTGACATTGATTCTCTTATAAATGAGATAAAGCAAGCCGCCCAGGGTAAGAGAGTTGAGCCTAAAAAAAGCTTAACCGCTACAGCAGTTAGGGACAACCTTACTCGCCCATTTCCACAGGAAAAAACCAAACAAACACCTCGCGAAAAAGCGGTGAAAAGGACGATTCGCGTGGAGGAGGCCAAGTTAGACCTTTTGATGGACCTGGTTAGTGAGCTAATCATTAATAGAAACGTCTTTTCTGCCATTACTGAGAAATTAGATACCAACTCCAACAATTCCGAGATATCCAGAAAATTAAAAAAAGCTGCTCAAGGGACAAGAAGAATCACAACTGACCTGCAAGTCCTGGTTACAGACCTTCATATGCGCCCCACAAGGAATCTCTTTAACAAATTTCCTCGCTTAGTGAGGGATTTATCCCAGAGAAGGGGTAAAAAAATCAACTTAAAAATTTCCGGAGAAGAAACAAGACTTGACAAGATGATAATTGAGGAAATTAGGGATCCTTTAATCCATTTAATTCGCAATGCTGTAGACCATGGAATAGAAATTCCTGGGGAACGAAGTAAAAAAGATAAAAACCCTGTGGGGACGATAAGCCTTTCCGCCTCTCAGGAGGGTGACAATGTCATTATAAAAGTTGAAGATGATGGTAGAGGAATGGACCCGGAGCTAATCCGCCAGGTGGCCATAGAAAAAGGAGTTATCGATAAAGAAGAAGCAAAATCCTTAAATAAAAGGGAATGTCTGGATTTAATCTTTTTACCCTGTTTTAGCACAGCTAAAAAAATAAGTGAGATCTCAGGACGCGGTGTAGGGATGGATGTAGTAAAAAACAATATTAAAAAATTAAAAGGTGAGATAGATATAGACACTCAAATAAATGTAAGGACAACCTTTACTATTAAGCTTCCCCTTACCTTAGCTATTATAAATGCCCTTCTTGTAGAGGTAGACGGACAAGTATTTGCCTTACCTATAAGTTCTGTAGTAGAAGTAGTGGAGATTTCTTTAAATGAGATAAAGAAAGTTTTAAAGAAACAATTCATAGTCCTAAGAGGAAAAATCCTGGGAATAGTTAAATTATCTAAACTATTCTATATTCCTGAGAAATCTCAAAATAGTGGGCGAATTTATATAGCCGTTATTCAAGCTAACGGGAAAAAAATAGGGTTAATTGTAGATGCTCTACTTAGACAAGAAGAAATTGTTATTAAACCCCTTGAGGGATGCTTGGTAGATATTAAGGGCCTGGCAGGAGTAACTATATTGGGAAATGGAAGAGTAATTTTTATTTTAGATCCTCAGGAGCTAATTCAGTTAAGTGAACAGTAAGGAAATCATTTTCTTATGAAAGAGAAAAAAACAATATTAATAGTAGACGATGTAAAGTTATTCCAATTATTCCTTAAATATGCTTTACCCCAGGATAGATATAATTTGATATACACCGAGACAGGAAAAGAGGCCTTAGATATAATAATGGGGAAAAATATAGATCTTTTAATTCTCGATTTAAAGCTTCCCGATATAGATGGATTGGAAGTATTAGGAGAAATAAGACTTCTTACTAAAGAAATGGAAAGTATAGTTCAGCTAAAAAATTTACCAGTAATAATACTAACTGCTTATCCTACAAAGGAAGCAAAACATAAAGCAGAAATATTAGGAATATCTGCTTTTCTTCCCAAACCTATTAAAAAAGAAGAGATAAGAAAAATAGTGGAAAAAGCTTTAGAAGAGAGTTCTCAAAAACATTCACAAGGAAAGCTAATTCTCTGTGTAGACAGTGAGCCACGGGTCCAAAAATTCTATCAAAAAATTATCGGCACAGCTCATTGGGATATCATTTATGCTTCCAATGGATTAGAAGCCCTGGAAATAGTGGAATATCAAAATCCAGATTTAATTATTACAGAACTAAATTTGCCTCAAATGAACGGATTAGAATTTCTTGAAGAGTTAAAAAAAGCAAATAAAGATATTCCGGTGATAGTAGTTAGTAGTGTTACAGACAAAGAGATTATCCAGAAAGCAAAAGAAACGGGAGCAAAAGAATATTTGACTAAACCATTCCAATTAGATAAATTAAAAGATGTAATTCAAGAAAATTTGGAAAAGTAGTGCCAAAAGTTTTATGGTAGTCGCAACCTTTAGGTTGCGTAAAGAAAGGAAAGCTATTGTGTCCAAGCGCAGGCTAAAGCCTGCGACTACCTAAAAAGATAAAATGGACAATACTTGGAAAATAAAGGAGAGATTAAATGAAACAGATAAAAATTTTAATCATTGATGATTCTATGATAATGAGAAAAATAATAAAGAGTCATTTAGCAAAAATTGGCTATCTTGATGTAATAGAGGCTCCTAACGGGAAGGAGGGACTGAAAAAATTATCCGAAGAAAAAATTGACCTTATATTCTGTGATTGGAATATGCCTGAGATGAATGGACTGCAATTTGTGCAGGCAATAAAAGAGAAAGAAACTTATCAAAATATTCCCATTATTATGTTAACTACAGTAACTACACAGGATGAAGTATTAGCTGCTTTAAAGGCAGGAGCAAATAGTTATATCACCAAACCATTTAAACCAGAAAATTTAAAAGAGAAAATTGAAGAGGTATTTAAAGATAAGAGCTGATCGCCAGGCTCTTTTTTCCCACCTTAAGGAAAAAAATTCCTTTATTTTCTCATTCCTTGCCTTAATTTATACTCTTTTATTTGTAGACCACCTTTCCTCGCCTGTCATTGTAACTAATTTTCGTTTTTGGCAAAAATTTTGCTATGATAATAGGGTAAATCGGAGGTAATAAATGAGAATAAATACTTTTTGTAAAATAGGAATAATGTTATTAATAATACTTTTTTTTCAGAATAACATTAACATCGTAGAAGCCACAGAATCTTATTCTCTCTTTACCACTCCTCAGACCAGGAAAGTAGGAGATATAATTACAGTTTTCATTTCCGAATCTTCCCTTGCTTCTCAGAGCGCCCAGACAAATATGGGTAAGAGTGACACCACGGCAGGACAAATAAGTAGTTTTTTTGCAGAAGCTCAAAAAATCACCCTTCCTGCCTGGGAATGGAATCATGGAAATGAGTATCAAGGAACAGGTTCTACCCAACGAAGGGGAACAATAGTAGCAACAATTACTGCTCGAATAGTAGAAATACTTCCCAACGGAAACTTCCGCATCCAGGGAAAACGGACAATTAAAATTAATGAAGAAAAACAAATCATTTCTATTGAAGGAATTATTAGGCCATTGGATATAACCAGAAACAATACCGTGTATTCTACCTATATCGCTGATGCACAAATAAAATATGAAGGCGAAGGACCTCTTCGGGATAATCAAAGACCGGGCATTCTTTCTCAAATCCTTAGCTGGCTTAATATATTCTAGGTAGGCGCAACCTTCAGGTTGCGTAAAACATATATCAGGAGGATTCATATGAAGATAAAAAAGACTTTTCTCCTTATTTTAACTTTGATATTTTTATCTACTATATCTCTTAAAAGTATGGGAGAGGTAAAAGTTAGAATAAAAGACATTATTAAAATTCAGGGAACAGAAGAAACTCAATTATTTGGTTATGGATTAGTGGTAGGTCTTCAGGGAACAGGAGATAAAAAAGGAGCTCCCTTTACCATTCAATCAATAAGTAATATGCTCCAGAGATTAGGAATTAGCGTGGACCCTCAACAACTTAAGCTAAAGAATGTAGCCGCAGTAATAGCAACCTCTACTCTTTCTCCTTTTAACAAAGTAGGGAGCCATATTGATATAACTGTTTCCTCTATAGGAGATGCTACCAGTCTTCAAGGGGGAACCTTGCTTCTCACCCCTTTACAGGCAATGGACGAAGAAGTGTATATCCTTGCTCAAGGTCCAATCTCTATAGGTGGATTTAATATCAGTGGAGGGGGAGGGACAGCACAAAAGAATCATCCTACAGTAGGGCGAATACCGGCGGGAGGGATAGTAAAAAAATAGATACCTTTGGCCATTATAAACGAAGG
>JAUWJM010000011.1 GCA_030607715.1 Candidatus Aerophobota bacterium | reverse complement strand
TCCTACTCCTTCCTCCCAGGGAACAACTGCTCCCTCTTGTAAAGATTTTTCCTTATCAGGGACTACTAAATCATGATCTATACTTTGTTGAGTCCCCAATCCACTACAGGCTGGACAGGCTCCGTAAGGTGAGTTAAAGGAAAACATTCGAGGAGAAATTTCCTCATAACTAATTCCGCACTGAGGGCAGGCAAATCGTCGGCTAAAGAGGTATTCCTTATTTTTATCTGTCAAGATAACCAGGATCAGTTCATTTCCCTTTTCACTGGCCAGTTCCAGGGAATCAGCTAACCTTTCCTCGATCCCTTTCTTTATTTTTAATCTATCTATGACTACTTCAATAGTATGTTTTTTGTTTTTATCTAAGAAAATATCCTCCTCCAGTAGTTTGATTTCCCCATCCACTCTCACCCTCATATAACCATCTCTTCCTATCTCTTCAAAAAGATCCCGGTATTCCCCCTTTCTCCCTCTTATTAAAGGAGCAAGAATTTGAATGGAGGAGTCTTCAGGAAATTCCATTATTTGATTGGATATATCCTCTATGGTTTGAGAGCCTATCTTTTGCCCGCACTTATAACAATGAGGCTGTCCAATGTGAGCAAAGAGAAGTCTGAAATAATCATATATTTCGGTAAGAGTAGCTACGGTTGAGCGGGGATTACTGGAAGCCTTTCTTTGCTCAATGGAAATAGCAGGAGATAGCCCTTCAATGTAATCAACCTTTGGTTTGGGCATTTGCTCTAAGAATTGACGAGCATAACTGGATAGAGATTCAACATATCTGCGTTGACCTTCGGCGTAAAGAGTATCAAAAGCCAGGGAAGATTTTCCAGAGCCTGAAAGTCCAGTAATTACCACCAGTTTATTTCGGGGTATCTCCACATCTAAATTTTTTAGATTGTGTTCTTGAGCCCTTTTAATTATAATATTGTTCTGACTCACTCTTTTTTACCCTTTCTAATTTTAACCTTTTTATCTGGCAAGTCAATCACTCCAGTGTTAGTTAAAAAATTTCTTTTTTGGGATCTTTCCTTAGGTAATAAATGAATAGTGTAGTTCTATCTGGGAAGCAGTGAAACCGATGAAAATGGAATGTAGAAAAAATGGAAAGCAGATTTTTGAAATGGCTTTTAGCTTTATATCCAAATTTACTCTTACTATCCTCTGGTTTTTCCTCCTGATATGTTATAGGTAGTTCCATCAATATAACTTGCTTTATCAGAGGCTAAAAAGCAGACTAAATCAGCAACCTCTCTTAATCTTCCAACTCTTCCCAGGGGAACCGAGACTTTTTTATAGCTTTCTCTGAGCTGTTTTACTGTTATTCCTCTGGTATAAGCGAGAGCCTCTTCATATTCTAAAGTTCTAATTCCTGTTGCTTCTAATATACCTGGAGCAGCTCCAACCACTCTTATGCCGTATTTTCCAAGCTCCTTAGCCCATGACCTGGTGAATGCGTATAAGGCTCCTTTTGTGGCTGCATAACAGCTTTGGCCTTCTGATCCCTCCAAGCCACACTCAGAGGTTATATTAATTATTACTCCCCTGACTCCTTCCTTGATCATCTCCCTGGCAACAATTTGGGTGCATAGATAAGGACCTTTTTGATTTACTGCCACCATCTTATCAAATTCCTCTTCATGCAATTCATACTTTCCTCCAGGGTTTTCAGGATCAACAAGCAATCTTGGCATATTAATTCCTGCATTATTAACTAAAACATCTATCCTCTTATAGCTAATAATAATTTTTTTTATCATCTCTTCAACACTGGCCCTTTTGGTAACATCAGCCTGGATATATAAATGTCGGGTGCTCTTTTCAGGTAACTCACCAATAATTTTCTCACCCTTTTGACTTATATCAGTTACAATGACATTGGAACCATTTTCAGCAAATGCAGTAGCTATTTCTCTGCCAATTCCTGAGGCAGCACCGCTTACGACTACAACTTTTCCTTCTAAACTCAACCACGATCGGTTAATTTTCAACACCTCCATAAAATAGTCCGGTAGTCTGGTAGTGAACATAACAATGTAGCCGCAACTTTTAAGTTGCGCTGGTTTTTCGCAGGCTAAAGCCTGCGGCTACCCAAGAATAACCAGGTAGTCTGGTAGTCCGGTAGGGTTATATTAGACTCTTCTCCCTGTAGTACTTTCTGGCTTCCTCTAATATCCTTTTTATATCCTCCTCTTGACTTGCAGTTAGAGGTAATACTCTATGTGTAGCTAATATTTCCTCCATCCTTTCTTTGGCATAATCAAGACAATCTTTTTTCCCTGTCTTCATCCACTCAGGGTAAGTTAATCTATCAGCAGACTCAGGTATAAATTGCTCCTTTTTCCACCACTTTCTCGTATGTTCCTTGTTTAAATAGAAGCCAGGAATAGGTCCAACCTTCTCTATTAAGTCTAAAGCTAATGTCTCATCATTCACCTCAATGCTTTCTATGAAATGGCCTATCATCCCAGCTATATCATCGTCCAATATAGCTAAAAGAGGATGATGTGTAAGTTCACTGGATAATCCGCCGTGTAAATTTATGATATTAGCTCCGGATATAGCAGAGAGTATAGCCGGAAGAGCTTTCTCATAACCACATTGATAATCTATTTTTTTTGAACTGCTCACACCAGGAGTGTGATTAACTGTAGGAATTCCATACCTTCGCCACACCTGATTGAATACTGCCTGGTGTAGGGAACATCCTATAGCACCAAAAACAGGGGATCCTGTTCGCATACTCTGCGGGAAGGGTAAGTTTGCAGCTAATACTCTTGTTCCCGGCCTTATAAGCTGTGCTATCACTACTCCAGCAATTAATTCAGCATTGTTAGTTACTGTTGCTCCAGCGATAGTCGCAGGTGCAGTTGCTCCCATTATCACACCACTTCCTGCTTTCACAGGGAATCCAGCTTCAACAAAACTGAAATAAGGTTCAATTGCATCTCTATAATATGTTAAAGGTGGTGAAGCATCTGGAATAGCTATAAGCTCCATTCCAACTGATTTTGCCATCTCTATATTAAACACCTCGTAGCCCTCTGTACAACTTACCCAGCCTGACTTAGTTGAATTTCTTATTCTAGCAGCGACTCCCTCTGGTATTTTCATAACTTCAGGAAGACCCTCAAACCCAAAATACGGAGAATAAGAGTTAAAGACATGAACGTTATCCAATGCGTCAAGGACTGTTACACCATCATAATACTCCTTCCTCGTTGGTACTTTAGGCTCCCAGGTATCCAAATCTATGGTTTTCATTCCAGGGAAGGGCGCGAAATACAAAGTATTACCACCTATTATGATATCGCTCTTTGGATCTCTTCCTTTAAGACGCCAGCTGCTGGGAGCTTTTCGTAAAGATTCCTCAACCAAACCTTGCGGGAAGTGAACTCTTTTGTTTTCAAAATCTACCTTGCAACCATTTTTTTCTAACAGCTTTAATGCTCTTTCATGCTCAATCCTTATTCCTGTTTGCCAAAGAACATCTAATGTTCCTCTATGAATAGCTTCAACCTGTTCTGCAGTTAATATCTCAAGAGGTGGAAAATTACGTGTAAATCCTTTTAACATTTTACTCTTCCTTATTCCTCAATTAATTTTTTGTGATTTCCTTTAATATGAAATGAGTTCAGCGCCAGTTATCAATTTTACGATATCATTGTGCAATTCAGCATTTCTTCCTTCATAATCTTTAAAAGCTATGTCTCCCACTCTCTTTCCATTTCTTAAAACTATAACTCTATCAGTTACATCTATTATATGTTCTATATTATGGCTTATAATAATAATTCCATCTACATGTTTTCTTGTTTCCTCTATCAATTCAAGTACTTTTTTTGACTCTCTAACACCCAATGCTGCTGTAGGCTCATCCATTATTATAATTCTCTTACCCCAAAATAATGCTCTTGTTATTGCTATTGCTTGTCTTTGGCCTCCTGAAAAAGTATCAACTTTCTGGGATAATGAAGGTAAATTAATTGATATATCCTTAATTCTATCTAAAGCTTCCTTTTGCATTTTTTTACCGTCAACAAACCCAAGCAACCAGCCAAAACCTTTACTTTTATATTCCCTTCCTGCAAAAATATTCTGTGAAAAATCTAAATTATCAAATAGTGCAAGATCCTGATAGATTGTTTCAATCCCCAGGTTAAAGGCATCCCTTGGGTTTCTTATATTAACAGTTTCTCCAAATACTTCTATAGTTCCTTCATTTGGTGCAATGGCTCCTGATAATATCTTAATAAGCGTGGATTTACCAGCAGCATTATCTCCCACAAGTCCAAGAATTTCCCCTTCTTTAAGTTCAAAATCAACATGATCCAAAGCAATAACTGACCCATAGTATTTTGTTAAATTTTTTGCCCTTATTATATATTTTTCTTCTGCCAACTTATTTACTCTCTTTTAAAAATTATCCATTAATACTTTCCAAACTCTTGTAATGTTTCCCACCAGGAAATAATGTTTTCTGGAGGAACTACACTCTGAATTATATGTATTGGTGCAAAAATAAACCCTCCACCAGGGGCTAAATCATCAATTCGCCTTTTTGTTTCTTCGCGTACTTCCCCAGGGGTTCCAAAGGCAAATATATTGTTATCACAACTCCCTCCCCAGAAGGTTAAATCATTTCCAAATTCTTTCTTCAGCATTTTCGTATTCATTTCTTTACAGTTAACCTGTACTGGATTTAAAATATCAACTCCGGCTTCTATTAAGAGAGGAATTGCTTCTTTTATTGCACCATCAGAGTGAAAGAATATATATACCTTTGATTTTGCCTTTTTCTTTATAAAAGAAAATAATTTTTTGTGATATGGCCATATTAGCTTTTTATAAAGTTTCAGAGAGACCAGCAATTTTTTTTGTGCACCCAAATCATCCGCTGTTGATATCACCAGTACATTTTCGCCAACTGCCTCTAAAGCTTTCTCCCAATACTTCATCTTGATTTCAAGAAATTTATCCATTATGGCACGAATCAATTTTTCATTCAGCAGCATATCAGTATAGAACTTTTCATAACCGGTCATCCACATCGCTGTCTCCCACATCCCTGCACTCATTCTTCCAAGAACATAGGCTTTTTCCCCCTGATATACTACTTGATCAACCTTATCTTTCAAGTTAATATACCTATCAAGACCTAAGGGGTCAGGCCAGGGGTAATTTTCAATATCTTTAACAGTTTCAGCATCCTTTAAAGGGTTTAGATACAAATCGTAAAAATGTCCATTTTTAACTGGCATCTGCCAACCTATTCCAAACTCATCAATTAATCTATAATGACTTCCTACTAAACCTAAATTCTTCGCAAGCCCTGGCTTTAAAGGAGCTTCAGGTCCAACATTTTTACAATCAATTTTTAATTTCTCTATTATATCATTATCCACTACTCCCATTTGAGTTATTTTATCCAATATCTCTACATTTTCTGACAATCCGAGATACTTTCTTAACCTCTTTAATGTTTTAATATTTATGCCTGTAACAAGAGCACCACTTATATCAAAAGGAACACGGTCGGGTTCTTTATGCTCCAAAGCGCTTTTCACACGTTCAAAACTTGTGTATTGCATTATTTTACTCTTCCCCTTTAGCTACTATTATTTTTTCTCTTCTCTTTATATTTAGCATGTCTAACAACACCGCTAAGAGTAGAATTGCGCCAATTGTAAAACCCTGCCAATATACATTTATACCAAGCAGTACAAAAATGCTAATAATTAAAGCCATAAGCAAAGAACCTAAAAATGCACCAAAAATGGTCCCTTCTCCCCCTCCTAAGCTAGCACCTCCTATTATAACAGCAGTAATCACTCTTAATTCCATCCCAGTTCCAGCATATACTGTTGCCGCCCCCATTCTTGCAGTCAATACAATAGCTGCAAATGCAGCAATTGTACTCATTAAAACGTAATTTAATATCTTTACTTTATTCACAGAAATCCCAGTAAGGCGTGCCGCTTCTTCATTGCCGCCTATATAATAATTTTGTCGGAAATACCGTGATTTACGAAGCATCACATCACCGAGAATGACAAATATAATTGCATACCAGATTGGTGACTGAATGCCTAAAAATCTACTTTGGCCGATACTATTAAAAACCTTACCTATTTGGGTTACCTGCTGACCACTCGTTACAATATAGGTTAGACTTCTAAATAAGCTTAAGCCAGCAAGTGTTACAATAAATGGATTTATTCCCACCTTTGCTACCATAAGTCCATTAAATAATCCTATTAACGCTCCAATAGCTAACGATATCATTACAGCAAGAAATACAGGAACCCCACTATTAATAAGCAGACCTACTATTACGCCAATTAATCCAACTACTGATCCTACTGATAAATCAAAACCACCACTTATCATAAGATTCATCATACCAACTGCGATAATAGTTTGCATAGAAAGGGCTAATAAAATAGCGTGAATATTTGTTCTGGTTAAAAAATATGGAGATACAAATGGCATTATTATAAATATCCCCACAACAAAAGCAAATATTCCAAATTCTCTCTGGATAGTTAATCTTCTAATGAAATTCCTTATCTGTGCTCTTTCTGCTATAAAATTCATTATTTATAGCCTCTCTTTTATAAATATAACCTATTGCTGTGGTAATTAATTTTTTACTTTACCTAATTCATTTTCCAATATTTTCCAGGATATTATTTAACTTTAGCCTGTAATACTTAAAATCCTTCCAATGCACTCCTGGTGATATCAGATGATCCCCAAAGGGTATGTAACCACCGTATTTTAGTACCTCAGTAACTGGCTTAAGTATTTCATCAATTCTCTTTTTACCATAACTAATCTCATATTTCGGTATTCCACCCATCATTTGTAATTCAGGAAAGGCTTTTCTTATCTTAATGATATCCATTCCACAACTTGCTTCAATTGGATACATTCCAGTAACTCCACCCTCTATAAAGATCGGGATAAGATCAAAACAATCACCATCAGTATCAACAAAGATTGCTTTTATTCCTTGTTCTTTCAAAAAGCCTGTAAGTCTTTTATAGTATGGGAGCATAAATTCCCTTATCAATGCAGGAGATACCATTGAGCCTTTGCCAGCAGAAATGTCCTCCCAGAAAACATATAAGTCTACGTTTATTTCAGATAATATTTCAGAATAAACTGCAATCCATAATTCTGTAAATGTTTTCTGGATATCATGTATCAGCTTGGGATCATCATAGTAAGCATAAAAAAGATTCTCATACCCCATCAAATGGGTCAGAGTGCCAAAATACCCCTTTAGACTTCCACCTAATACTAAAGGATAATCCCTGTTTTTATATTTTGTTAAGAGCTCATTCCAGTTTGGAGGAAACCTTCCCTGAATGTTGTCAAGGTTAAGCCTTTCTTCTTTCAATTTCTCCCAGCTTTTCCAATCCTTGATAACGTATGAGATGGGTGAAGGATAATTAGCTGACTCTTTTAAAAACTGTTTTTTTATACCATCAATATCTTTATATATTAAATGTTTATCATCTTCTTCTATTATCTCTGCTTCAAACATAGGATGAAATAACAAATTGACATTTACCATTATCTGGCCTTTATCCATTTTAAGAGCATTCTTTACATCTTTATCAAGAGCAAAGCTGTCAGCTGGAAAGTATAATCCTCCTCCAGTAACTGCGATTCCGGCTGGAAGCTTATTACCTTTAATAGAGTGCCAGGCAGTATTAGCTATTGATGCTGATGGTGTTGAAATTTTCTTTGGTATATGAGGATAATTCTTCTTTGGTAATCCTTCCTCATACCATTCATCTATTATTTTACCCCAATATCCAAACTCCCACTTTGGAGGAACAACCTTGGTGCTAAAATTAATCATAGTTTCTAAAAAACGCTCTTTCACATTCATTACAATTTCTCCTTACCAGCTTTGTTTAAATTATAAAAGAAATATTTCAGATCTTATGGAACTCGAAGAAAAATTAATTTATCACGACTTTGACCTGGGATCTCCTCAAAAATAAGTATAATAAGGAAGGGAGAGGTTTAAAATGAGTGTAAAGGTCTAAAATAATACACTTATGATCAAAATTATAGCATTTTAGTGAAATGTGGTTCAAGCTCGGACTTGAACCACATTTCAAAACTTTTATTCTTTGTAATAACCTCTTCGGAAATACTTGACATTATCCTGGGTTATAAACGCAACATCTGGGTTAATCCTGTAAGGAGCAAGTGTAATTCCTGCAGCTTTATCATCGTAACCGAGTTGTACGTTGAAATGCTTTAACATATCCAGGATCTTTACACCCAAATAAACTTCCAGAGTACTTCCCTGTATCTCTGTTCCGGCAATCTCGCCCTCTTCGATTAAAGCAAGAAGCGCATCTTCTCTGTCACTGCCTAATACGACTACTGAACCTTTTGGTACCCCTGCTTCTCTTATTCCCATAGCACATGCAGGACCTGCGATTCCATCGGCTCCATAAATTGCTGCCAGGTCAGGACACCGTTGCACTACTCCTACTATCTCTTGTGCTCCAATAGCTGAATCCATCTGGTGATCAAGATCGGCAACTATTTCTATATCAGGATACTTCTCCTCCATTACATCTCTAAATCCCTCCCAACGTTCTGTAACATTTGCCAGGGCAGGACTTCTCATAACTGCAATTTTACCTTTATAACCAATTCTTTCAGCTATCCATTCGGCAGCTCTTTGTCCCATTACATAGTTGGCTGTTCCAATGTAGCAAAGTCTCTTAGAACTCGGAATCTCAACCCCAACAAGTATAACCGGAATACCTGCGTCTACTGCTTTGTCAACATATGGAGTCCAGGTCTCTGACCAGGGCATTGTCAAAATACCATCTGCTCCTCTAGCTATTGCCAGATCTATATACATAAACGTTGCCTCTTCATCATAGTCTGCTGGACCTAAGAGTTCTACTGTGATACCCGGTAATTCTTCTTCAAGCAGTTTGATGGCTCTCTTGTACTCCTCGTAATAATCTAAACTCAAGAAAGGACATATTACCGCATAATAGTCATCCGATCTGTCAATGGTTTGCGCTTGGGCCAAAGCTACACTGGAGGTAAGAAGCAAGCCTGTTATTACGCACAAAGCCACTCCTACCACTTTCACCTTTTTTAGTAACATCATTTTACTCTCCTTTTATTTTTTTGATTTTTTTGCGAAAGTTCCGAAGGGAACTTTTTAAACTATACTGTCCTATATATTTTTCACCTCCTTTCTGGCCTTTTATTTTTAACCTGTTTGGTTTGTTTGGTTTATCTCGCTTATCTCGTTTATCTCGTTTGTCTGGTTTGTCTGGTTTGTTCGGTCTATCTGGTTTACCTATTACTTATTACTAATTGTCCTTCGCCTTTCGCCTTTCACCTCTTCTACACATCCACGTATTTACCCATTAACTCATCAACGTAGAATTTTGAACGTTAAACATTGAACCTTTTGCCCTTTGCCTCTCACTTTTTCAAGGTTCTATAACCACTTTTAAAGCATTTCCTTCCTTATCTAACATTTTTTCCATTGCCTCAACTATTGCCATCAGGGGAAAAGTATGAGTAACTATTTTATCCATAAGTACTTTCTTAGCAACAATTAACTTTAAAGCTTCTTCAAATTGCGCTCTATAGGAGGCAAATGCTCCATAAATAGATACCTCTTTATAGTGAATAATATTCCCATCTAATTTTAAAATAGAATCTTTTTTGGAGAAACCAGCAAAAAAACTTAATCTACCCATCATTGCCATCGCCCTTAAAAGGTCCTCGGCAACCTTATTTACCGAACAAGCAACTATTCCTACATCTGTTCCTTCTCCATTGGTTAGATTCAGAACTGCCTCTACTAAATCAATATCTTTAGTAGCAATGTAATGCTCAAAACCAAACTCCTTAGCAGTAGCAAGCCTTGTTGGAGAATACTCAGCTAATATAACCCTGGCACCTTTGCTCTTTGCCAGCAGGCCATGCATTAAACCAATGGGACCTGCTCCTACTACAGTAACATATTCTCCCTGTTTAATGTTCAGGTAATTTTGACCATTTATTACACAGGAAAGCGGCTCAACCATTGCTAAGTGCTTATCTGAAACAGTACAGTCTTCCGGGACAGGTATTATGGCATGTTGCCTGACAGCAGCCTCCTGAACTAATATATATTCAGCAAAGCCACCGGGGCGATAGTAACCAATAGGACGATTATTCGGGCACATATTATATTTTCCTTCCCTGCATGGCCGGCACTCTTTTTTTTCACAGCCTACCGAGGTAACCAGAATCACTTTGCTTCCAATTTTATAATCAGTGTTCTTAACTTTAGAACCAATCTCTTCTACAGTTCCTACAATTTCATGACCTATGATAAATTTACCTTCACCGTATCCTTTAATCTGAGGGACAAATCCTTTAGTAACATCTTTTGTTCCTTCATACATTCTCCCATCTGTCCCGCAGATAGCACAAGCATTAACTTTTACTAAGACATCATTTGACCCACAAATTGGCTTTATAACATTTTCAATTCCCATATGTCTTGCTCTATCTGTATATAAAAAAGCCGCTTTCATCACTTTTACACCTCTTTTTAAAAGGGGTTTTAAAAGGGGTCAAATCTTTATTATTGACAAATCTTTGTTAATTTTATCAAATAAAGCCTCTAAATTCTTACCCTTCTTTATTTTTCCTCCCTATTATGTTGTATCGATAATTATCTTTGTCAATAATAAAGATTTGACCCCATTCTAATCTAATTATTTTCCCTATCTCTTAGTATCTCATAGGCTCTTTCTAATTCTCCAGGAGTATTCACTCCCTTGACTATCCAGGGATCATCTACCCTGAGAGCTTCTACTCGAGATCCTTGCTGGGAAAATAGCTCTATTACATCAGTTAGATAGTACTCTTTACTAACCTGATTAAGTTGAAGATGAAAAAGAGTGGGAAGAAGTTCTTCAGGATCAAAACAGTAAATCCCTGAGTTAATTTCCTTAATCTGGAGCTCCTGCAAGGAGGCATTTCTGCTTTCCACAATTTTTTTCACTGATTCATAGCCATTGCGGATAATCCTCCCATAGTAACTCGGATCAGGCAAGAGAGCTGTTAAAACAGTAGCTGCTGGCCTTCTTTCTCTTTGATGATGAACCAACTCTTTTAATACGGAAGGGGTAATAAAAGGTGCATCCCCAGGAAGAACTACCAATTCTCCCTTAATGTCTTTTAAAAAAGGAGTGGCTCTTCTGACAGCATCTCCCGTACCCAATCTTTTTTCCTGATAAACATATTCAAGATCTTCTCCTAAAACATACCTTATCTCTTCGGATTGATGCCCCACTACAACAATTATTTTACCTATCCCACTTTTAATACAACTATCAACAGGAAACTCAACTAAACTCCTGTGGCCAAGAGAATGAAGAAGTTTGGATAAACTTGACTTCATCCGCTTACTTTCCCCTGCTGCCAAAATTACTGCTGTTACATCTTTCAATTTTTCCCCCTTTACATTGTTTTCTAATCAGTCCAGATTTCTTATTATCTTACCAATAAAGCAATGATTTGTCAATTTTGCTTTTTTATCTTTTTCCTTTATAATTAATAGTAATTTTTAACACTATATTAAAAACTAAAGGGGTGTCAAAGTTGCCTGAAAAAAAGTATATGCTTGGCAATTCTGCGGTTGCATATGGGTTAGTACAGGGAGGGGTAGAAAGGGTCTATGGTTATCCTGGTACCCCATCATCAGAAATTATGGAAAAATTAATTAGATTATCTAAAAGATGCAAATTTTATGTGGAGTGGTCAGTAAATGAAAAAGTTGCCCTGGAAAATGGGATTGGTTCTTCCTGGGGAGGTAGAAGAGTTGCTGTGGTCATGAAACATGTTGGTCTTAATGTGGCCGCTGATCCTTTTATGACGCTTTCCTACACTGGAATAAAAGGTGGCCTTGTGCTCGTTGTAGCCGATGATCCTCACTCTCACTCATCACAGAATGAACAGGATTCAAGAAGATATGCCAGTTTTGCTAAAATACCCTGTTTTGATCCTTCATCTCCTCAAGAGGCAAATAGAATGGCCTTTCGTGCATTTAAATTATCGGAAAAATTTAAAATTCCGACTATGCTTCGTTTAACAACCAGGATTTCCCATGCAAAGTCCAATGTAGAAGTAGGAGAGAGAAGGGAGAGAAAAAATCACTTAAACAAATTTAGAAAAAATCCATCCCAGTGGATTGCTATTCCAGCAAACGCACGTCAATTAGTTGTCAAGCTAAATGAGAAACAAAATAGTATAAAAGCGGAGCTTGAAAGATCGCCCTGGAACAAGTTAGAGCTATCTGATTCAAAAATTGGTATTATTGCATCAGGAGTTTCCTACTTATACGCAAAGGAGGCCATAGATTCCTTGAAGTTATCCGTATCTTTGTTAAAAATTGGGACCTATCCACCTCCAAGAAACTTAGTAAACAAGCTTTTAGCATATGTTGATAAGGTTTTAATTGTTGAGGAACTTGACCCAGTTCTGGAGGAGTTTTCAATGATGTGTGCCAAGGAAGCTAATCCAGATGTGCATATATTTGGCAAATTTACCCATCATATTCCAGAATCTGGGGAGTTCTGCGTTGATACGGTAAAAAAAGCTCTAAGTGAGATTTTAGAAAAGCCCTTTAGACAGATAGATGCACTAAAAGATGTAAAAAAGTTGCTTCCCCCAAGGCCGCCCGTTCTTTGCTCGGGTTGCCCTCATAGAGCAACCTTTTATGCCATGAAGAGAGTTTTTGGCAAAGATGCTATTTACCCAGGTGATATTGGATGCTATACCTTAGGCATTCAAATGGGCACTGTGGATACCTGTGTCTGTATGGGAGCAAGCATAACTGTATCTTCTGGACTTTACAGATCTGGAGATGATAGGGACATAGTATGCACCATTGGAGACTCTACATTCTTGCATGCGGGTATTCCTGGCCTTATTAATGCCGTTTATAATAAATCCAATATAGTGGTAGTTATCCTTGATAATGGAACAACGGCAATGACAGGACATCAACCACACCCTGGCACAGGCATCACAGCACAGGGGAAAAAAACATACAGGGTTTCCTTTGAACAAATTGTTAGCGGATGTGGAGTTGACTATGTTGAGACCATAAATCCCTATAATTTAACCGAATCTATTAAAGCATTTAAGAGAGCAAAGAATGCAAGTGGAGTTAGAGTGATTATTGCCAGGCAATTATGTGTGCTTTTTGAAAGAAGATCAGGTATAAGAAAAAAACAATTTAAAGTTACAGATACCTGTACTGGATGTAAGAAGTGCATTAAATTTGGCTGTCCAGCAATAAGCTGGGATGGGGAAAAGGCATTGATTAATGAGCAATGCTCTGGATGTGGAGTATGTGCTGAAGTTTGCCCAACTAATTCAATAAAGATTAAGGAATAAAAAATGAAATTTGACCTTATTATCGTTGGTGTAGGAGGTCAGGGAACCATCCTTGCCTCTAATATTATTGGCAGATCTGCAACAAGAGAAGGAATACCTGTTAAGGCAGCAGAAACCCATGGAATGGCACAACGAGGAGGTTCTGTGGCAAATCACATAAGAATTGGATGTAGGTATGGGCCACTGATACCTAAGGGTAGTGCCAATGCTCTATTAGGATTTGAACCAGCAGAGGCAATTAAATCCTCTCATTTTCTTTCCAGGGATGGTGTTGCCATAATCAATACAGAGAAAATTATCCCCTTCTCAGTTACCTCTAAGGGACTGAAATATCCAGATGTAGATTATCTCATCAATGAGTTTAAAAAGGTCTTTAAGAATGTTATTACAGTAAATGCTGCAAAATTAGCCAGAGAATCTGGAAATATTATGACAGTTAACACTGTTATGCTGGGTGTTCTAACAAGATATTTGCCCATTAAAGAGAAAGTAATTATAGAAACTATCAGGGAACTGGTTCCAAAAAAGTTTCTTGAGGTTAACCTTAGAGCATTTGAAGCGGGCAAAACTGTTAAGTAAAAAGGGTGTTTTATGCGCTACATCATTCATGCAGATATGGATGCATTCTTTGCCTCAGTAGAAAAGTTAGATAATCCAGATCTGGAAGGCAAGCCTGTTATCGTAGGAGGGCTGGGAAGAAGAGGAGTCGTAGCTACTGCTTCTTATGAGGCCAGAAAATATGGCCTAAAAAGCGCTATGCCTATTTCTAAAGCAAGAAAACTGTGTCCGGATGGAATATACCTTTCTCCCAGGTTCCAGCAATATCAGAAAATTTCCAGAAAAATCCGAGAAATTTTTTTATCCTACACTCCCAAAGTGGAGCCTATCTCTTTAGATGAAGCTTTTTTAGATGTAACCGAAACTGCAAACAACTTTGCTTCAGCTATCGCCAAAGCCAGAAAGATAAAAAGGGAAATTGAGGAGAAAATCGGCCTTACCTGCTCATTGGGAGTTGCTCCTAACAAATTTTTAGCAAAATTAGCCTCAGAGATGCAAAAACCAAATGGATTTACGGTAATAAGGAAAAATGAGATAGATAACGTTCTAAAGAACCTTATTGTCTCTAAAATATGGGGAGTTGGCAAGGTTACCGAAGAAAAGTTAAATAATATGGATATTCAAACCATAGGTGATCTGAGAAAAACTCCCAGAAATAAACTGAAGAGGACATTCGGAAAACAGGGAGTAAATCTTTATCGGCTGGCAAGGGGTATTGATGAAAGCCCGGTAGTATCGCATCATCCTGTTAAATCTATTTCGCAGGAGATAACCTTTGAGAAGGATTTAAAAGACCCGGACAAGATCAAGACCTTTCTTGACAGATTATGTGAAAAGGTGGGAAGTGCTTTAAGAAAAGATAAATTCCGAGCCAAAACAGTGAAGATAAAGGTTCGATTTTCTGATTTTACCACCATCACCCGACAAATCTCTCTTGATATACCTACTAACTCGACTGAAATCATAAGAAATCTTGCAAAAAAGCTTTTCGAGGAGAAGGTAATTAAAAATCAAGCAATAAGGCTGGTTGGGGTAGGAGTATCTAATATAATAAAGGTAAGGGAGGGGCAATTATATTTGTTCCCGGAAACAGGGAATGAGGAAAAATTTAAGAGGATAGATGATGCTCTGGATAAAATTCAGGAAAGGTTTGGACAGGATATTATCAGGAGGGGATGGTAAAGCAAACTTGAGATCTCCTCGTTTATCATTTTTATCTCTTCTGCACACTTTTCAAAGGAGCCTCTATTACACAAAACACAGAGTATTTGAGCGTAAGAGATGTACCTTTATGGCGCCCACTGATCTCTGAATCAAATTTTGGTTAGTAATTTTACGTGCTTGTGCTGCAATTCGTTCGCCGCGTAATGAATCACCTATATTGTAGTATGTCGGTGTCAATTTCTATCTCTCCTTCTTTTATTAATTCTTCACATATCTCTACTACCATTTCCAGGTCCAATTTCAGCTCTTCAGCTATATCTGAGTAATATAGTGGCTCATCAGTAGCAGTAAACAGCTTCTTTATTTCTTGTTTCGCTTGTGTCTTGTCAATCTCTCGTAAGATTATAGTTTTTTGTGTCGGCAGGTTCTCCATAAGCTTATTCACTTTCTTTTGTAGTTCCTCAATTATCACGAATAATTATTTAACAATTTCTTTATGTTCAATTCTTTGTTATACCCCCTTTAGTAGAGGAGGACTAGGGCAAGAATTCCGCGCAAATTATTGGAGTGAAAGTAAATATATTTTATTAGGCCAAACTGCAATTTATCTCCATTCATCCCGAGATCTCAAGGTAACCTTCCTTAAAATCAATCACAGTTCTGAAATGTTTCAGGAAACTTAAGCCAAGTAGACCTCGAATTCCTGCAAGTTCAGGAATATCATGGCAGATAACTTCCACATCTTGTGCTTCAACATCATCCACGGTTATACTCTTTACCCGAAGTTTTGGAAGTTCTATCACACCATTTGCAGTAATAATTTCCTGACGCTCAGGGACAACAGCAGGATCATAGCCAATGACTTTGAGTATAGAGCGTGAAAGTATAGTAAAAGCAGCTCCTGAATCAAAAATTAGATCTACCCAGACTGAACCTTTTGGACCAGTAATTCTAATATTTCTAACCACAATAGGGATACCAATAGGTGATTGCATGGATATTTTACCCTTTAAAAGATTGCTGCATAGCCTTCAGGAACTGGAGGACCAGCGAAAGTGATATAAACGTTTCTAATCCCCTGCTCAACTAATTCTTTATCAAAAACCCGGCGCTCTTTGTGATGAAGAACTACTTCTCCTTCGGGATCATCTCCTTTTTCGAAAGCATGAAAGGCAATCCATTCACCCTGATATTTGTTTTTAACCTCTTTAAGTTTCATTATAATCTCCTCCTTTATACTAACATAAATTCACAGTTTCGTCTAACATCGCCAACATATCCAATATCGTAACTGCGAAGAGCAATATTACAACTTTTTCAACCGCTCAAACTTACGATGAATTAAATCTCTTACTAAAATATTATTCAAATAAAAATCAAAGGCCATTAGCCTCTCTTCCCTTTCACTTTTTCTTTTACTCTGCCTTCGGCAGATTGTTTCAATCCCTTATCAATCAGGTCTAAAGTAGAAATAAGTGAAGGATGAAGACCTGACCCCATTTTTACTAAAGCAGTGGGAATCACTTCTAACCAATCTGGCAGTTTGTTTATAAGGACTGTTTTTGAGATCTCGTTTACTACGGCAGCTGTAATGTATACCTTATCTACTTTGTAGAATTTCTTGATCAAATCGAGTTTACCAATTTTCAGAAAAGAGCTTAGAAAATCACAGTCGATGAGAATCGTTACTTGTTACCCATTTCATATGATAATTTTGCCATCTTCTCTAATTCTTGGTTAGTTTCGTTGGATATGCGTTTAATTCCTCTTTTATACAATTCTTCCTTCACCTTTTCAATATCCAGACCTGCAATCTCACATGTTTTCCCGATAGATATTTCACCATTTTTGTACATCTCACATGCTATTTCTGTGCGTAAGTCCTTTCTTGCTATAAGTAATGTCTCAACAGCATCCTTTATGAATTCGTCAACCGAATCATAGTACCTGGTAAGCGGTACATACTCTAACTCTCTTTCAAGCATATCTGGTAATATTATATTCTCTGACAAAATGCTCATATTTCCTCCTTTCTGTTTTTATTTTATTACAAATCTTGCAATGAGTCAAGGAGAATCCACCAGTAGAGTCTATGATAACATGGGTTAAATTTGTTTCGGTTAGTGATTCTTTCCCTTTATAATCTCAAGGGCATGGGGAAGAGCTGGAATTATAACTTCCAGGCTCTCTTTAACAGCCCTGGGGCTTCCCGGGAGATTAACAATTAAACCTTTTTTTCTAATCCCAGATGTAGCTCGAGATAAAATAGCATAAGGGGTACTCTTGAATCCCTCTATTCGCATTATCTCTCCAAAACCAGGAACCTCTCTTTCGACGAAGATTGAATAGTGCACTTTTAAATAACAGTTTTACACCTCTGAGGTGCTATATCCCCTAACCTCGTAAATATTCCTGTCCCTTAACATTTGATCCCTATTTCACTGGTTTTCCTGAGCTTGGTTAATATTTTTAATGTGCTCGCCACTTTTTCTAACGATCAACAAAATATGATAACAATTGTTGTTTAGTGGACGGCAAGGTGTTTTGCTTGAAGTTTAAACATTCTTTGGCAGCTTCTTTTCGATATACTCTATCCCTTTCCTCGTGAGTATATTTTCCTTTCCTTTGCGGTAAACCTTAGTGTCATTATCCAATTGACGTAAAACAGTAGTTATATGAGCAGACGATTTAGGTTTAATCCAATTTTTTAAGTTATTAGTAGAAACGTAATTTGGATGTTTTTTGTAAAGAATAAGCAAAATTTTATCTGCTACACTAAGATTAGGATTTAAAACTTTCAGATCGTTATCAAATTTTTCTATAATAGGGACTTTCTTTTCTACTATTGACTCAATAATTTTTTGTACAACATTTGGTTCATCTGTAAAATATAGCCTTATAAATTCTGCCATAATCCAATCAGATGCGGAAACAACAAAAGTGGCATCCATAAGATTTGGATTCATCTCTCCTATATGTGCTACCTCGCGTTTATTTCTAATATCATAAATAACTCGAAGAGTTCGGGGAATATGAATTCTAATAGAATCTGAAAATTTATTTTTAGGTAATCTTTCAAGTTCTTTTGCAAGATTATCCAAAGAAACGTTTTTATTAAATGGAGTATAGTTACCTTTGGTGGTATATTCGAGAATTCTCAATACTACTTCAACAAATTTGGCACAATTTAGTTGGCTCGGTTTATATTGACCAAGAAAAAACTTTTGTTTCAAATCTTTATAATGTTTTGAAAGATGTTCAACTAAATTCGAATCAATCTTACTGGAAAGAATTTTCTTTATGTTCTCCATCATTCTTCGCTTTTTCCAGGTAGTTCTTTTTCTACAAAGCCCTCACCGGGAAGAATTAACTTATGAAGACCTTTTTCACTTCCTGATGTTAAATATGCTTTCTTGCCAGCGGCCATTTTTATTATATGCTGGTTTATATTCTTAGGTTTTTTCATTCTTGCCTCATCATAACAGTCCAAAATATCTTTAGAGTTAAATTCTTCTTTATTCCTCTCTTTTGTCAACCAATAAGCAAAGACGACGACAGTTTCGTTGTGACCTTTTGGTTGCTTTCGTTTGTAGAATTCGGCTAAAGAGAGTTTTTCCAATCCAAGTTTCTCTTTTGGAATTTCTGAAACGACGGGTTTCTCTTTAAGTGATGACTCCTTAGCGATCTTCGGCAGCTCTTTCTTGAATTCTTCAATGTGCTTCTCCACAAACTCTTTATCTCCCTCGACTTCGATTTCAACTTCGTTTCGTCTTATTCTAATTTTATAGTGTTGCTCAACCATTTTAATACCCCCCTTTGATCTATCTGTTTTTTAATTTAAATAATTGAGCTGATTTCCCTCGATACTTTCATCTTTATTTCAAAATCTCGCAGCAGATTAACTCTGTTAGTTCATATTTTTTTCTTAAATCTTGTTTTTCTTTTCTTTCGCCTAATTTAAATTTATTATAAATCTCCACTAAATACTTTAAAAAATCAATTCCCTCTGTTTTCTCCCTGTTGAGTCTTTTTAATTCCCTTAACACTTCTTCGGGGACACCTTTATTTAAAGTATCGTTAATCTTATCCAATAAATCCAGAATATCCTGATCTTTAATCTCTCTTCTTAATTGAGTAAGTTTTTTAGTAGTTTTAATAATTACCGGCTCTTTTTTTCTTTCTTTTTTAGTTCTTTGTCTAACTTCTTTTTCAAAATAATCTTGCATTTTTCTAAGATTATTAAAGAAAAATCTCCTATCTTCCTGGGAAATTCTCTCTGTGTTCTCACTTGGTTCACATTTAATTTCTGCCAATACTTTACCCGGAGATAAAATTATCTCTCTTTCTCTGTCAAAAATAAGAGGTTCAATAATTTCCCCTTTTCTAAAGCAGGCAAATAGCCCTTTGTAATTTTGTCCTTTTTTACAGCTCTTTGTCCCGAGCTGAAAACTCTTTATTAAATTCATATATTCGCTCTTTTCTCTATTGAGCGATTCTATGATCATCTCTGCTTCATCCAAACTGAAGCCCTCGTCCTCTTCCATTTTTTCCTCTAATTGTTCAATGTTTCTCTTATCATATATGGTATACATATCTTCCTCATTTAATCTTTCTGATTCATCGAGAATTTTTTCATCTTCACCAATATGGTCATGAATTTCCTGTGCTCGGTTATGAACTCTTTCTCTCAGGGAAATCTCTTCCTCAACTCTTTGATGGGGCAAAAAATTATAGGCAAAGATTTCCTCGTTTTGAGAACCTATTCTATCAATCCTTCCAACTCTCTGAATAAGCCTTACCGGATTCCAATGAAGGTCGTAATTTATAACTATGCTACAGTCTTGCAGGTTTAATCCCCTACTAAAGACGTCTGTTGAACATAAAATATTGATTGGCGTCTCTGTTTCCCTTAATTCGTATCCATTAGCTACAGGAGCAAATCTCCTAATTATTGAAATAGCTTCCTTTGATTTTGCAGTAACAAAGGTAAGATTATCAAATCTATCTTTAAGCCTTTTGTATAGATATTTTACTGTATCAGCATATTCCGAGAATACTAAGATTTTATCTTCCTTGTGTTTCCCTAATATTTTTATCAGCTCATCAAATTTTTTGTCACTTTTCTGGGGTATTTCTTTAAGGTACTCCGAGATTTCCTCAAGATTCCCTATATCACTTTTAAGAGCCTCTCTTAGCAGTTTCACTTTAAAATCTTCAACTTTATACTTTTTTGATGCTTCTTTTAGCCTTTCAAATGCATCTTCAATGAGGATATCCTCTTGATAGAGAATATCCTGTGCCTCTTCACCTGCCGGAATTATCCCTCTATCTATACTCTCTAAGAATCTTTTATGAATCTTAAGTAGTCTATTTATTGTTTTTGAAAATGCAAAGATACTGCTCTCTAATCTTTTAAATAACATAACTTTATGTAGTCCTTTAAGAAGCCCTGTTATCTTTCTTAAATCTTTATAAATAGTATCTTCTCTCTTTTCCTCTTTTACATAGGGCCATAAGTTATATCTTGCATAGGTGAGATTCATAAGAGCGGATTTTATCTTCCCATAAAGATTATTGTAGGTCTCATCTATGCTGTAGGAAATAGTGGTAAGCTTTCGTTTTGGAAATTGGATGGGTATATCCTCAACCGTATTATAAAATTTTCTTATATGATTTCTTGTTCTTCTTATTAAGATATTTCTTAGTAAGTCTTGAATCTTTGCTTCTTTTTTATCCACCATATTGAAAAATTCCTTTAAGGATCCACCTTTTACTTGATATTCATTAATTCCCTCTTGATTAAAAAGCCTTATTTGATTATATATATTCCAGATAGATGTATTTTGCGGGGTAGCGGTAATAAGAATAACTTTCTTGTCACTGAGAAAGGGCTGTATTTCTCTATATCTTTTGTTATCAGAGTTTCTAAAATTATCACTCTCATCAATAAGTATTATCTGTCTATCTCTATAAGTCCAAAGCACACTATCCTCATTAAATACACCCTTATTAAGAGCTCCCTGGGAGATAGTCTTAATGTCAACCTTGAATTTTTCACCAAATTCTTCCCACATTCTCTTTAATCTTGGTGGACAGATAACCACTGTTCTTTTACCGATTTGCTTTAAAAGTGCTGAGCCTATAAAGGTTTTTCCGAATCCAACTACATCACTAACAAAAACGCCATTATATTTATTTAAGATTTCATAAGCTTGCATTACGGCAATTCTTTGGAATCTATAGAGTTTTGGTATATTACTCCAATCCCAGAGCACCTGGGAGCGGTACTTCATCCTTGATTGAACTAAATAATACAGTGTCATTATATAGATATCATACGGATTAACAGTCTTCAGCGCCCAACTGTTATCAATGGCATTGAGAAATTCTCCTTTGAAATCTGTGGATTCATTCCAGATTTCATCAAACCAGTTCTCACGCCCCTTATAATTTTCATTTCCTCTTACAATAACATTAAGTTCAGTAGAATGTTGAAAGCCGGCTAAAGTCAAATTACTGCTTCCTACTATGCCTATTCCTTTAGCTCCCTGTTGCTCTGCTATTTCCCTTTTATACTTAAATAGATATGCCTTGGAATGAAGCTTATGCCTGGTATAAAGCTTTATTTTAACTTTTTCATTAGCTATCAAATTCCTCAGTCTTAAAAGCATACCCTCATTTTCCTCAGATTGGTCTAAATGTCCTATATTATTTGCAATTTTTTCCTTTGATACTTCAAGAATTGCCTTTCTTTCAGATGGTTTCTGGTATTTTTGTCGATTGAGGATTTCTTCTATTTCTTCCTTCTTAGATATTCCTTCAGCGATTTCTTCAATGGTCTTAGCATTGGAGGTTGTTCCAATGATAAGTTTTATCTCTTTTAGGTTGGCAATATTTTTAGCAATTTCATCAAAACCGGACAGGAAAAAATATCCCACAGCAAACTTTGCCTCATCGCTTGCTTTTAAAAAAGCATTTATCCTGTCTTTTAAAAACATCTTTCTGTTGTCAATTATATCTGAATAGTTGTCCATATCCTCACCATATAGTTATAATTCCAATGTTCTTTAAAATTGCATATCTGTAATGTATTCCATTACCATTTTTCCTCAAGTTTTTTCAATAATTCTTCTCGTCCTTTAGTAATATCTTTTTCTGTAATTCTTATTCCCTTCCAGATTCCACCAAGCTTTAAAATTCTGCTGATTTTTTTCTCAATTGCCTTGGCCAGTTTGGGATATCTTCGATGGTACCAGTTTTCTACTTCCTCTATATCCTTATCATTAAGATTATAAAGCTTATAGATGATTTTATCAATCTCTATTTGTTCATTGGTCATATAGTCGTATTTAGGATCTTGTCTCTGTTTGGTAATGATGGCGGAGCCAAGGGAGGTG
>JAUWJM010000136.1 GCA_030607715.1 Candidatus Aerophobota bacterium | reverse complement strand
GGTAACTGGTTCAGGAGGCAGACCAGGGCTTCGGATCTCTATTCTATCATCAAACATCCATATTTCTATTGATAGCCCTTGAATACTGTAATCCCTGTGGGCAACAGCATTTACAATTGCCTCCTGCCAGGCAAAGGTGGGGTAGTCAAGCTTCTCCACAAAAAAGAGGGCGTGTAAATACTGCCGTTCTTTTATATGAGCAGAAATTGTTTTATATGCTTCATCAATCAGCCTTACCAAAGGAAGTTCCATTCTTACTCTTTTGATGATATTCAATTCTCTGCCTGCTTTTCTTTCTGTCCCTTCATATTTAATAAAATCGATACCGCATCTGGGATGCCATCGAAGAGGGTCTTTTCCGAAAAGAAGAAGCACGGCTAATTTGAATCTTGGATTTCCGTTATCATACTCTATAAGATGATAATCATAGAGTATTTCTTCAGAAGTTTTATTTATTCCCACTCTTTTACCAAAGTCTAAGATAAGTTCTATAGAAATGTCATTCCATGTGGCGGTTGGCTCAATATAACTTTCAAAAATGGCCTTTCTTTTCCCAGACTTAAGCAATTCAATTTGATCTGCAGGGAAGGGCATATTTGAATCACCAATGCGAAGGAGATAGCGACCATCAGTCATAACAGCTTTTTCGTTCCAGGAACTGCCCTTCGGGTTGCCGAAGTAACCGTTCAATATCAATAACGGAGACGATTCTTATCAAGTCCATCTAATACACTCTTTGTTTCTTCTTTGTCTTGGTAGATAGCACAGTTAGGCTCCTTGTAGTCACTTTCTATTCCTTTTATTTTGTTGCTTTTTTGCTGAAATACTCATTTTCTTACTGTCCTCAATCCATTTATCAATGTCTTCCTTTTTAAATCTCCAGCTCGCCCCTACTTTAAATCCTGGCAACTCTCCCCGGTCCAGAAGATTGTAAATAGTTCTTTCTGTCACATTAAGGTATTTAGCTATTTCTTTAATAGTTAAAGTTCGCTCAGTCATTACCACACTCCCATTTGATAAAATTCTCTATTTTTAGTGATGGATACAAATCTTTTATATTATATTCATATTTATTCAAAATGTCAAGAGAACGCACTCCAGTTTCAGGAAAACTTTTTGTTATTGTAGTGCAGGTCGCAAGATTTGCTAAATCAAGCAGACCTAAAGGTCTGCGCTACTTATTTTTTCCTGAAACTGGAGAGCCACCAATCTTCAGGTTACACTTTGATTATCCTTATTTTTCGCAGGCGCTGAACCTCACAGATATAGTTGCCATATTTCTTTTACTTTTTTAGAAAAAATTGTATAATTAAAAAGAAATCATTATTCTTGAGGTGAAAAAATGTCTGCATCTGTAAGATTGGTAAGGATTATGCTGGCTTTAACCTTGATTTTAACTCCCCTATCCCTGGTTTTTGCTAAAACCTCAGAAGAGGCTTATCAAGAAAAAAGGGGGAAAATGGTATTCGAGCAAATTGAGGCCCGGGGAATTGAGAATGAGGAAGTTTTAGAAGCAATGAGAAAGATTCCCAGACATAAATTTGTTTCCGATAAGTATAAATCTTATGCTTATAGAGATACACCTCTTCCTATAGAATGTGGACAGACCATTTCCCAGCCCTATATTGTAGCATTAATGAGTGAGCTATTAAAACCAAAAAAAGAAGATAAAGTTTTGGAGGTAGGAACAGGTTCTGGATATCAGTCAGCAGTTCTTTCCCTGATAGTTGAAAAAGTTTACACTATTGAGATATTTGAAGAACTGGGAATCTCGGCTAAAAAAAGACTAAAGGATTTAGGTTACGACAACATAGAGGTAAAGATAGCTGACGGTTACTACGGATGGGAAGAGAATGCCCCCTTTGACTGTATAATTGTTACCTGTGCCGCCGGTTATGTTCCTCCTCCCCTTCTTGAGCAGTTGAAGGAGGGTGGAAAAATGTGTATTCCTGTAGGACCACCTTTCTTAGTTCAAACCCTTATGCTAATTGAGAAAAAAGATGGTAAAATTATATCTCGCAATATCTGCCCGGTAAGATTTGTTCCCTTACTGGGAGAACATTAAATGAGTGTATTTTTTTCTATTTTCTTTATCTCCTTTTCTCTTCTTTCCTACGAAATTCTTTTAATGAGAATTCTGTCTATAACCAGTTGGTCACATTTTGCTTATATGGTAATTAGTGTTGCTCTTCTTGGTTTTGGAGCCAGTGGCAGTTTTATCAGTTTATTTAAAAATATAGTTAAAAAACACTTTAATTTATTCTTCCTTCTCTTTAGCTTTCTTTTTCCCATTTCTCTTTTTCTTTGCTCTTTTTTCTCCCAGTTTATTAAATTTGACCCTTTTCTCATTGTCTGGTATCGCAAGCAGTATCTTTATTTACTGGAGTATTACCTGGTTCTTTTTATTCCCTTTTTCTTAGGAGCAAGTTGTATTGGATTAGCTTTTCTTCAATTTGACAGGCTCATTCCCCGCCTTTACTTTTTTAATCTATTAGGTTCTGCCGCAGGATCTTTAGGGGTAGTTTTGCTTATGTATCTTTTTTCTCCAGTAAATCTTATTCTCCTTCTCATTATTCTTGGATTTTTAGCAGTGGTGATTTTCTCTTGGAGCTTGAAAAGAAAAATTTTTGGAATGGTTCTCCTTGCCTCTCTTTGTCTGGGAACTATTTTCTATCTTTATCCTCCTCAACTTCACATCTCTCAATACAAAGCCCTAAGTATCAGTTTAAATCTTCCTGGGGCAAGAATCCTTAAGGAAAAATTTTCTCCCTTTGGTCTCATTGATGTCCTAAAAAGTCCAGCTATAAGATGTGCTCCTGGACTTAGCTTTAATTTTAAAGGAGACTTTCCTCCTCAGTTAGGTCTTTTCACAGATGCAGATTCCATCTCAGCTATAAATTATTTTGATGGTGATCTTTTTCCTTTAAGTTACCTGGATTATATTACTGCATCTGTTCCCTACCACTTAATAAAAACCCCCCAGGTTCTTGTTATAGGCTCAGGGGGTGGATCGAGTATCCTTAATGCTCTTTATCACAGAGCATCTAAAATTGATGCCGTAGAGGTTAATCCTCAAGTTGTGGATCTGGTTAACCGGGAATACGGAGATTTTTCCGGTCATATTTACTCTTTACCCCAGGTAAGAGCCATAATAGCTGAGGGTAGAGGTTTTATTGAATCCACCTCTAAAAGATACGATCTCATTGATATCTCTCTTTTAGATTCTTTCAGTGCCTCCTCAGCCGGAGTTTATGATCTTTCAGAAAATTACCTTTATACTGTTGAGGCTCTGGAAAGTTTTTTAAAAGCTTTAATGCCTCAGGGAATTCTTTCTATCACTCGCTGGGTAAAGATTCCTCCCCGAGATGGCATAAAACTCTTTGCCAGTGCAGTGGAGGCCCTAAAAAAAATTGGAGTAAAATCTCCTTCTTCTCATTTAATATTTATTAGAAGCTGGAGCACCTGCACTTTACTGGTAAGCAAATCCCCTTTTACCCTTAGCCAGATTCACCAGGCAGAAGAATTCTCTCAGGAAAGGGCATTTGATCTTATCTGGACCTCTGATATTGACCCTAAAAAAGTAAATCAATACAATATCTTACCTCAGGCCTACTACTACAATGCAGCTAAAAGCATTATTTCTGAAAGAAAAGAAAAATTTTATCAAGATTATCTATTTAACGTAAACCCAGCTACAGATAACTCTCCTTATTTTTTTCATTTTTTCAAATGGCAATCTTTACCCCATCTTTTAAAAACTATGGGAAGAGAGTGGATTCCCTTTGTGGAATGGGGTTACATAATACTAATAGCTACCCTTCTTCAGGCTGTAGGGATAAGTGTCCTCTTAATAATCTTACCTTTGCTTTTCTTAAAAAAGGAAAAGGGCCCTGCTAAGGGAAAATTGCAGGTTCTTCTCTATTTTTTCTTTTTGGGAGTGAGTTATATGTTTATAGAGATATCCTTTATTCAAAAGTTTACCCTTTTCCTCTACCATCCCATTTATTCTGCAAGTGTGGTAATATCTGCCTTTCTTGGCTTTTCCAGTTTAGGCAGTAGATTCTGTGAGAGAATAAGGCTAAAAAGAATATCCACGGTTGGGTTAGCTGTAACTGGGATTACTGTTATATCTCTTGTTTATCTTGTAGTTCTAAAAGATATCTTCCCAAGACTTCTCTTTCTCCCTTATTGGATAAAAATAGTAATATCTATAGGGCTCATTGCTCCTCTGGCTTTTTTTATGGGCATGCCCTTTCCCCTTGGATTAAGCAAGGTGAGCTCTAAATTCTCCGAGCTTGTTCCCTGGGCCTGGGGAATAAATGGATGTGCCTCGGTAATTAGTGCTATTTTAGCTACTGTTCTTGCCATTAGCTGGGGATTTAATCTGGTGGGAATCTTAGCTATAGCTTTGTATATAGGGGCTTATCTAAGTTTTAAATAGCATTAGGGGTCAAGACTCTTAAATGTTGAGGCCTGACCCCTTTTTACTTTTTACTGTTCTACCAACTCCACCCGCCGATTCTTTGCACGACCTTCTTCGGTTTTGTTAGAAGCCACGGGAGCCCAAAAACCAGCACCATGAGCCTCAAGCTACTTTGCATTTATTTGTGGAGATCATCAATCAGTTCTTCTACATTTTTAAACTTTTTAACTCTGCCTTTTTTGACATCGTCCAAAGCCTCTTTGAGCATTTTCTCACCGTCCCTGGATAAAGTAATAG
>JAUWJM010000044.1 GCA_030607715.1 Candidatus Aerophobota bacterium | reverse complement strand
TTAGAGAAGTAGGGGGAGTTTTTCTTCAAGCAGAAAGTGAATTAGCTGCTATAAATATGGTTTATGGAGCCTCAGCAGCAGGGGCTCGAGCAATGACTTCCTCCTCCAGCCCTGGGATAAGTTTAATGCAGGAAGGAATTTCCTATTTATCTGGAGCTGAGCTTCCGGCATTAATTGTGAATATAATGAGGGGAGGACCAGGATTGGGAAATATAGCTCCTTCTCAATCTGATTACTATCAGGCTACTAAAGGAGGGGGGCATGGAGACTATAATAACATTGTTTTAGCTCCTAATTCTGTTCAAGAAATGGCTGATTTTGCAGGAATTGCCTTTGATTTAGCTGATAAATATCGTAATCCAGTTCTTATTCTTGCTGATGCTATTTTAGCACAAATGATGGAAGGCGTAAGGCTAAGAGAAGAATTTTCATCTGTGGATAATAAGAAAAAATGGGCTTTGATGGGCGCTAAGTGTATATCACCTAATATTATAAGATCTCTTTTTTTAAAAGAGGGATACCTGGAGCGCTGTAATGATAAACTGCAGGAAAAGTTTCTGGAAATTAGAGAAAAGGAGATAAGGTATCAACTAATAGCCCCTGATGATCCTCAAATACTTCTGGTAGCTTATGGAAGTATGGCTCGGGTTTGCCAGTCTGCAGTTAATATACTTAAAGAGGAAGGAATAAAAGCCGCTCTTTTTCGCCCCATTACACTGTGGCCTTTTCCTTATCAGTATCTTAAGAAAATCTCTTCCCGGGTGCAATCTATCTTTGTGGTAGAGATGAGTGCAGGCCAGATGTTAGAAGATGTTAAGTTAGCTGTAGAGGGCACCTGTCCAGTTTATTTTTATGGAAGGATGGGGGGAGGGGTGCCTACTCCCCAGCAGATAAAGATGCAAGTATTAAAGAGGAGAGAATGAATTGCAGATTAAAGGAAAAGTAATAAAATATAAAGATAACGTAAATACCGATGAAATTATTCCGGCTTGTTATCTAAACACTACTGATCCAGAGGAGTTAGCCCGACATTGTATGGAAGGGATAGATAAAGATTTTTTATTCAGGATTAAGGAAGCTAAGATCATTGTAGCAGGGGAAAATTTTGGCTGTGGTTCTTCCAGAGAACATGCTCCCCTATCTTTAAAGGCAGCAGGGGTGAAGTGTATAATAGCAATCTCTTTTGCCAGGATATTCTTCCGTAATGCTATAAATATAGGACTTCCTATTCTGGAGGCAAGAGAAGTTTTTCAGGAAATTGAAGAGAAAGACACACTTAGAATTGATACTATTAAAGGAAAAATTGAAAATCTTACCCGGGGAAAGGTTTATTTTGCTATTCCTTATCCTAAATTTTTACAGGATTTAATAGAAAAGGGTGGAATAGAAAAATGGGTTATAGAAAGGATTAAAAGTGAGTAAAGAGCTTATTGCTATCCTACCAGGAGATGGTATTGGCCCGGAGGTGATCTGATATAGCTGGAAAAGATGAGGCTAATCCTTTAGCTATGATTATGTCAGTAGCTTTAATGTTAAGGCACAGTTTTAATTTATGCAAAGAAGCTAAGATAATAGAAAAAGCAATAGAGGAAGTTTTGGATAAGGGATACAGAACTAAGGATATTAAAATAAGGAATAAAAAACTTGTGGGAACAAGAAAAATGGGAGATCTGGTAAGAAAACAGATAAACTTAATCTGCGATAAAACCCGTTAGATGCTTGCTATCTAACGGGGTTAACTTAAGGCAAGGAGTTATAATTATGAAGGTTAAGGTTTACGATACTACTTTGCGAGATGGAGCACAGGCTGCTGATGTTTCTTTTTCTCTACTGGATAAAATTGAAATTGCTAAGGAACTGGATAAATTAGGGATAGACTATATTGAGGGAGGTTGGCCTGGCTCTAATCCCAAAGATATGGAGTTCTTTAAAAGGATTAAGAGTTTTTCCTTTAATAAATCCAAGATCGCTGCTTTTGGAAGCACTCGGAGAAAAGATATTAAAGCAGAGGATGATCCCAATCTAAAGTCCCTTTTAGAGTCTGAAACTCCAGTAATTACCCTGGTTGGAAAAAGCTGGATTTTCCATGTTAAAAAAGCTTTGAGAACAGATGAGGATGAGAATCTTCGCATGATAGAGGATTCAATTAATTTTTTAAAAATTAGAGATAGAGAGGTAATTTTTGATGCTGAACACTTCTTTGATGGATATAAGGATAACCCCTCTTATGCTCTAAAAACTTTAAAAGTTGCCAGGGAAGCTGGGGCTGATTGTCTGGTTTTATGTGATACTAATGGGGGTTGTATGCCTTACGAGGTAGATCAGATCGTTAGAGTGGTTAGAGAGGAAATGGGAGAGTGTTTAGGTATCCATGCTCATAATGATAGTGGAATGGCAGTAGCTAATTCTATCTTAGCTGTTAGAATAGGAGTAAGGCAAATCCAGGGAACTATAAATGGATATGGAGAGAGATGTGGGAATGCAGATCTCTGTGTAGTTATTCCTAATTTAAGGTTAAAACTTGGCATAGATTGTATTCCCAGGAAAGGTTTAAGCTCTTTTACACGGCTCTCTCGCTGGGTTAGTGAATTAGCTAATCTTACTCCTGATGAGCGTCAACCCTATGTAGGAAAATCAGCTTTTGCTCATAAGGGAGGAATTCATGCCAGTGCTGTTTCTCGTGATGGAAAAACCTATGAGCATGTTAATCCAGAGGTAGTAGGGAATAAAAGAAGAGTTATTATTAGTGAATTAGCCGGGAGAAGTTCGGTTCTTTACAAGCTTAAAGAAAAAGAATTAGGAATTAAGGGACCTACAGATTTAATTAAAAGGTTAATCGATCAGGTAAAGGAACTGGAGAACGGAGGCTATGAATTTGAGGCAGCTGATGGTTCCTTTGAGCTTTTAGTCAAGAAAAATCTGGGAGAATACAAAAAGTTCTTTGATCTGGAAGGTTTTCGGGTAATTGTAGAAAAAAGGAAAGATGATACCTTAGTCTCAGAGGCTACAGTAAAGTTGAGGTTAAAGGGAGAAATTGTTCATACTGTAGCTGAGGGAAATGGTCCAGTTAACGCTTTAGATAAGGCTCTTCGCAAGGCTCTTCGGTCCAGTTATCCTCAAATTTCCAGGATGCACCTTGCCGATTACAAAGTGCGTATTATTGATACTGGAGCTGGCACAGAAGCTAAGACCAGGGTTTTAATAGAATCTTCTGATAAGAAAGATAGATGGGGGACGGTAGGCGTTTCCTCTAACATTATAGAGGCAAGTTGGAAGGCACTCTTGGATTCCATTGAGTATAAGCTGAACAAATAAGAGGCTAAAAACAAAAGGTGAAAGGGTAGATGCGTGAATGCGTAGAAGTTGATAGTCATCTTTATCCTTTGATTACAGCTATGGGCTTTAATTTAGCTACTTTTTTAGAAAGGCCAGCTTTATCTACTATATTTACTACCTGGTCAATATCCTTGTAAGCCTCGGGCATCTCCTCAGCTATAGTTTCTCTACCTTTAGCCATTATCAATATTCCTTTATCTTTTAGTTCCCTTTCTATAGATCTTCCCCGGGCTATTTTTTTTGCTCTGGTTCGAGACAGAACTCTTCCTGCTCCATGGCAGGTGCTTCCCCAGGTTTCCTTCATGGCTATGTTTGTTCCCACCATTACATAAGAGTTGGTGCCCATATCTCCGGGAACAAGCACCGGTTGCCCTACTTCTTGATATGGCTCCGGTACCTGAGGATGATGAGCAGGGAAGGCCCGGGTAGCTCCTTTTCTATGAACAAAGACTGTCTTTGTTTTTCCATTTATTGTGTATTCCTCAAATTTACCTATATTGTGGCATACATCGTAAACCAGTTGCATTCCCAGTTCTTTAGGAGAAAGATTTAATACTTTCTCAAAAACTTCTCTTGTCCAATGCATTATCATTTGACGATTAGCCCAGGCATAATTGGCTGCACCAGCCATAGCAGCAAAGTAATTTTTCCCTTCAAAAGATGTAAGAGGAGCACAGGATAGCTGTCTATCAGGAAGAGAGATGTTATATTTTATTATGGCCTGACGCATTTGAGCTAAGTAATCATCACATATCTGATATCCTAAACCTCTGGAACCACAGTGAATAGTTACGGCAATTTGTCCTTGAAATAAACCAAAGCTTTTAGCTATTCTTGCATCATAAATTTCTTCCACCTCATCTATCTCTAAAAAATGATTTCCCGAGCCAAGAGTTCCTAATTGATTATTCCCTCTCTTATAGGCTCGCTGACTGACCTTTTCAGGATCAGCTCCTGACATAGTTCCGCATTCCTCTGTTCTTTCCAGGTCTTCCTCTGAGCCAAATCCCTTTTTTACTACCCATTTTGCTCCTTCCTTTAACACCCTGGATAACTCGGAAAAGGATAGCCTTAAATTAGAAGTTGAACCCACGCCACAGGGAATACGGCTAAACAAAGCTATCAGAAGCTTTTGCAGACTATTTCTTACATCAGGATAAGTTAGATTGGTGCGAACAAGCCTCACCCCACAATTTATGTCATAACCTATACCTCCGGGGGAAATTACACCCCCTTTCTCAGGGTCAGTAGCTGCTACTCCTCCTATGCAGAACCCATACCCCCAGTGCATATCGGGCATAGCTAAGGAATATTTTATAATTCCGGGAAGATAAGCAACATTTTTAACCTGAAGGGGGGCTCTATCTTTCTCAATTATCCGGATCATTTTCTCATCAGCGTAAAGCCTTCCTGGTACTCTCATCCCCTCAGATTTAGGTATCTCCCAGCGGTAATCATCAATTTTTTTTAGGTTAAATTCATTGTTCATTTATTTCCCCTGCAAATTCAGAATTATTCACCGCAGAGCACGCGGAGGTCATGGAAAATCAGTATTTTCTATTTTTATTCAGTATAATATGATGAGAATGAATGTCAAATGTTGAGACCTGACCCCTATTTTTCTATACATCAAATATTACCTGAGCTTCCCAAATATTCCCCTTCTTTTTGACCTTTAGCCCATGATAGGTAACTGCCTTTATTTCAGTTTTTAATTGATGATGGGACAGATTCAATTTTTCTCCCTTTACCTTTGCTTTAAGACCTTGCTCATTTAACTTTTCCACTTTAAATTCTCTAAAAAGATAGCCCTCTCCATTGAGCTTATAAAGCAGTTCTCGTAGCCAATTAACTAAAAGTTCGTCTATCTGCTCTCCTTCAATTTCAATTTGTTTTATTTTTTTAAGTTTTACTCCTTTAAGCTCCACCAGGATATCAAACATTGCCCAGGCCGCTCTTTCAAATAATTCCCTTAAAGAATTACCTCTGACTCTTATTCCCAAATCTGCCGTGTGATTAATAAACTCATATACTTTCATCATCCTAAATAATAGAGTTTTTCTCTCTTAAGTCAATAGAGAAAGGCCAGGTTGAGCTTCCAAAGAGAAGGAGGAGGTTTTTCCTCTTTTAATTTCAAAATAAGCAAGGCTGGCTACCATAGCCGCATTATCTGTGCATAGCTCAGGAGAGGGGAAAAATATTTTTGTTCCCCGAGGAGCATTTTCTTTCATAAATTCTCTAATAAAGTTATTGGATGCTACACCGCCTCCTATAACTATATTTTTTACTTTTTTTAAAGAGACAGCTTTAAATAGTTTCTTTGATAGTATCTCAGCTACCCTTAATTGAAAACTGGCTGCTATATCTTCAGCAGGAATAGAAGTTTCTTTTTTTTGCAATTCCCTTACATAGTAAAGAATAGCAGTTTTTATTCCACTAAAACTGAAATCAAAATTTTCTTTTTTAAAGTGAAGATGGGGTAGATTAATTGTTTGAGGATTTCCCTTTCGAGCTATTTTTTCTATAGCTGGTCCTCCAGGATAACTGAGCTCTAAAATTCGGGCTACTTTATCAAAGGCTTCTCCTACTGCATCATCTCTGGTTGCCCCCAGCAATTCATATTTTGTATCTTTAGAAAGGTAAATCAGCTCTGTATGGCCTCCAGAGATAATCAGACCTACCAAAGGAGGGGAAAGGTTAGGATATGAAATAAAATTAGCGTATAGATGAGCCTTTAAATGATTAATTCCTATAAAGGGTAATTTC
The DNA here is from genome assembly GCA_030607715.1 of Candidatus Aerophobota bacterium. The sequence continues at coordinate 5,349 of JAUWJM010000044.1, read as the reverse complement.
ATAGAATAGGCGATTCCCTTAGCTGCAGTTAGTCCTACCATTAAAGAGCCTAAAAGTCCCGGACCATAAGTAGCACCTATTGCATCCAGGTCCTGAAGTTTAATTTGTGCATCTTTTAAAGCTTGTTTAATCACAGGAATGATGACTTCTATATGTTTTCTGGAAGCTATTTCAGGCACTATTCCCCAAAATTCGGAATGGATAGATTCTTGAGAGGCTACTACATTGGAAAGAATTTCTCTACCCTTTCTTACCACTGCTGCTGCTGTTTCATCACAGGAAGTTTCTATTCCCATTATAAGCATTTTTTTCTTTATCAAGAATTTCTTAGTTTTCTTAGTTTTTCTTTTGCTTTTTTTCCTAAGCGATCAAATAAGTAGTAGCCAGATTGAGCTGAGGTGGGGAAATATTTCTTTTTCAAATATTTCTGGCAGGTTTTTATATCTTGAAGAAAGTTTTGGGGCGAAAGAGGAAGAATATGTTCATCAACCACTGTCATTCCCTGAGAATAATCAGAGGTAATAACATAGATGTAATCGTAAAAAGATTTATGCTGAGCAACAAATTTCTCAATATAAGTATCCGCACTTTTCCCCTTCCCAGTGTAAACCACTCTAACCAAGGAACATATTTGCTCCTCTTTATCGGGAAAGGGAGAAGTGTAAGCATCAAAAATTACATAACCCTCTATATTTTTTAAGAAACACCAGGAAATTATCAATTCTATCAGTTTAGACTGAGCCCTATGCAGATCCTGGAATAGTAATCTTTTTAAAAAGGGAGAGCTATGAAGGACATTATACCCATCAACCAGCACAATTTTTTTCATTATAATCAATAAAATACCCTCCTTGGTTTTTTAAGGAGGGTATAATTTTTCCTCATCTTGCATAAAAATTTTTCCCCAAAAAAAATACTGAAAAGTTAATTTTTTTAGGAGCTTTCTACAGAAGTTTGAACTATAGTCTAAAAAACGGTCTCCTCTGTTTCTCGATCAAATATATGAACTGAATCCATATTAGCGACAAATTCAGCCGGGTCACCACTTTTAATCTGGACATGAGGGTCTAATCTGGCTATCAAGGTATTGTCCTCATTTTTAATGTGGGCTAATTTTTCTGAACCCAAAGGTTCTACTACCCACACATGAGCTTTAAAAGTAGTTCCAGGCTCATAATCTTTTTTACTCCCAATATCATTTATATTTTCTGGTCTAATTCCCAGAATAACTTCCTTATTAATATATTTTTTTAATAATTTATTTTTATCTTGAGGGATTTTCAGATTCATACCTTTGGTGGTAGCATATATATCTCCATTTTTTTTAACCAGACTGCAATCTATAAAGTTCATTGATGGAGAACCAATGAAGCCAGCTACATATCTGTTAATGGGATGATCGTAAACCTCTTGAGGAGCATCTACCTGTTGGATTAACCCCTCATTCATCACCACTATTCTATCACCCATAGTCATAGCTTCTAATTGATCATGAGTGACATAAATAGTGGTAGTTTTTAACCTTTGATGTAAATCTAAAAGCTCTGCTCTCATAGTAATTCTAAGCTTTGCATCCAGATTAGATAGGGGCTCATCAAAGAGAAAGACTTTGGGATCCCTGACAATAGCTCTTCCCAATGCTACCCTTTGACGTTGTCCACCGGATAGCTCCTTTGGCTTTCTATCTAAAAGCTCTCTAATTCCTAAAAGCTCAGCAGTTCGTTTTACAATTTTATCTATCTCATTCTTGGGAACCTTTCTTAACCTCAGTCCAAAAGACATATTTCGGTAAACGTCCATATGAGGATAAAGAGCATAGTTTTGGAAAACCATGGCAATATCTCTATTTTTTGGGGGAACATCGTTAACTAATCTTTCACCAATATATATCTCTCCACTGGTTACCTCTTCTAACCCAGCAATAGCACGCAGCGTTGTGGTCTTTCCACATCCAGAAGGCCCTACCAGGATTATGAACTCTCCATCTTTGATATCTAAGGAAAAACTTTTTACTGCTATTACCTTCCCAAAAACCTTAGTAATGCCTTTTAGTCTTAATTGAGCCATTTTTTGTTTCACCTCCGAATTTCTTTATTTTTTACAATTACAGCAAAATATTCTTAATTAATAAGAGTTAAGATTTCTCAAAAAATAAGGTCTTGGGGGCAAGCCTCTCGAGATCGGCTTGCCCCGACTCGAATCAAATATTCTGTTTGTTTCTTTCCCCTTAAAAGGAAAACCCTACCTTAGCTTCGTATGCAGTTGTAGTATCGCCACCCGTTCCATCATCAGTACTGGTTACATCAATGGTGAAATCTACTGATTCAGCCATGGGCATAGTAAATTCAACATAAATCTCGGATTGAGGATTCAGTGTAGGTCCCAGCTTCTCATCAGCACCACTATAATGAGCAGTAAAACTTCCTCCTCCAGCAAGGCTGTATCCTGCTTCAACATAGTAACCAGAACCTGAATCACCTACTTTTGGACTGAAAATGCCATACTCACCAGTTAAACTTAAAGCATCAAGAGAGTAGGTAACTTTTACTCCATAAGAAGTGTCTTCAGTCTCTCCGTTGGAATTAAAGGTAACTCCAAAACCTGCAGCACCTGCGGTAAAGTCTGCTCCTCCAGCAAAGCTGTATTTTACCTCATCAACAACTGCAACATTGTTGATAATTAAATAAGGGGCGAAAGCTTCCATAGGAATTTCCAACTTTATTCCAGGATTTGCATTAATACCAGTAACCATAGTATCGAACACTGCATTATCAATACTATCCTCTAAGGTTAAAGTGAAAGCTTCTGCAGTGTAGGTAATAGAGGGATCAAGATAGGCCGCGGGGGCAGTACCTTCAAATCCCAATTCTACACCTACTGCCCAGGCTCCTGATGTAGCTGTGGCATTTAAGTATAAATCACCACCACCAAAGAAATTTCCAGCAGCGCCAGGACTTGCCCCTCCAATACCAAAAGAAGCATCGCCACTCCAGCTAAAATCTGCTGCCATAGAACTTACAGCAAATACCAAAATAAAACTTACCATCAATAATCCTATCAATCCTTTCTTCATTCTTTACTCTCCTTATAATAATTTTGTTCCCTGTAATTATCCCTACCTTAAACTTGCTTTTTACTTCCTTACTACCACCTCCTTCTTATATAATTTTTTTTCTTCAGAAACTGCCTATTTTTCCTTCCCCAAAGATAACCTCTTATTTATCATAATCAAGAGGTTTATCATGTCAAGTATACACCTCTTTATTTTTTTGTCAACCAACGCACATTTAATATTTTAACAAACTCTGTAAATCAGTCAAGTTCACTTTACACTATTATTAAATTTTTGTCAACTAAGACCAAATCTAAGATTAATTGTATATCAATTATATTATATATTATGATACAATCAATGCAAAAAATGTCAAATGATAGTTCTCCAGTTTCAGGAAAACTCCTCTTAATTTGCTGCCCGCTGAGTGTGTTTTCCATAAGGCAGCGGCGATTAGGCGGGTCTATGAGTTCTAACGTCCAAGTTCTCCTCAGGACTTCATGTATCATGAAGTCCCCAAGCGGACAAATCTACCAAGTTACAGTTTGTAGATAAAAGTAGAACTTAGCCGCAACGTTGGAAAACACCGAAGGAAGGGCAGTCTTAAAATTTTTCTGAAACTGGAATACGCATCAACGCATTAACTTGTAAGTTCCTTTAGCCAGGCCTTCATAGTTTTAAGATCAAGCAAAGCTACTGTTGATTTCCCTGTAAGCCACCCTCCACATTCTCCGGGATTAATAAGCAAACTTTCACCCTCTTTGCCTATTTTTGCCTGGTGAGTATGTCCATAGATGACAATATCAAAGGAAGCTGTATTTAGCTTTTTTTCTGCTAAATCCTGAAAGTCATGAACTAACAGAAATTTTTTGCCGAGCCAGGTAAAAGGGAAAGGTGAGGGATGAATTTCCCCAATTTCATTTATTCTTTTTTTCAATCCTTCCCTTTCGCCATCGTTGTTTCCAAAAACTCCCACTAAGTTGCAGGATAAATCTTTTAATTTATTCACCACAAAGGGAGCAATGAAATCTCCTGCATGCAGAACTACCTCTACTTCTCTTTGGTTAAAAAATCTTACAGCTTGCTCTATTTTAGGCAGGTTATCGTGTGAGTCAGCCATAATCCCTATGAGCATAATAAAAATCCTTTGTTATTCATCTTTTCTCAATTAATTCCTCAAATTCCTCTTCATTTAAAATCTTTACCCCTGATTTCTTAGCCTTTTCATATTTTGACCCTGGTTCCTCACCTACCACTACATAATCCACTTTTTTGCTTATACTGTTTATTGCCCGAGCTCCTAATTCTTCCACCATATCTTGAGCTTCACTTCGAGTCCAGTGCTTGAGGGAACCAGTAAATACAAATTTTTTCCCCTTTAAAGGGGTTTTCTTTTTCTTTACCCTCTCTTTTTTACCCATTTGAACCCCTAATTTTTTAAGTTTCTGCAGCAATTTCTGGTTTTTCTCCTCTTTAAAAAAAGCAGTTATGGCCTGAGCAGTTCGGGGACCAATCTCGGGGATGGATTCAAGCTCCTCTAAAGAGGCACGCGATAAATCATCCATGGAGGAGAATTTTTCAGCTAATATCTGAGCGCCTCTTATTCCTACATATCTTATTCCCAGGGCAAAGATCAGTCTGTAAAGAGGTTGATCTTTGCTCTTTTCAATTTGAACGAGTAAATTTTTAGAGGATTTTTCCCCCATTCTCTCCAAGGAAGATAAAGTAGATAAATCCAATTGATAAAGATCCGATATATCAGAGATAATTTTTTTATCTATTAGTTGCTCAATTATTTTGTTTCCTAAACCATCAATATCCATAGCTGTTCTTTGAGCATAATGGGCTATTTTTTCTTTTGACTGAGCCGGGCAGGAAGAGCCTATACAACGAGATGATGCCTCCCCTGAAAGCCTCACTACCTGTGCACCACAGACAGGACAGATCCTGGGCATGGAAAATCTCTTTTCCTTTCCCGTTCTCTTTTCCTTTACCACTTTTACTACCTGGGGAATTATATCTCCTCCCTTTTCAATGATTACAGTGTCTCCCACTCTTATATCTTTTCTTTTAATCTCATCCTCATTGTGCAAGGTAGCTCTGGTTATAGTAGTTCCAGCTAAAAAGGTAGGGTCAAAAATAGCTACTGGGGTAAGAGTCCCTGTTCTTCCTACCTGGACAACAATCTTTCTAATTATAGTGGTAGATTGCTGAGCAGGGAACTTATAGGCAATAGTCCAGCGGGGACTCTTAGTAGTGGAACCTAAACGATTTTGCTGATTTATTGAGTTTACCTT
>JAUWJM010000138.1 GCA_030607715.1 Candidatus Aerophobota bacterium | reverse complement strand
CGCGCTATTGCCAGAAAATTGGCTGAGTCTAAAGCTGATGTAGTAGTGGGAGGAGGAGATTCCATTGCCGCTCTTAGAAAGGAAAATCTCTTAGATAAGATGAGTCATGTTTCTACTGGAGGAGGAGCTTCTCTAAAGTTCTTAGAAGGCAAGGAACTACCCGGTTTAAGTGTTTTAAATGATAAAAAATAAGGAGATTAGCTTTGCGTAAACCTGTTATTGGTGGTAACTGGAAGATGAACAAAACGATAGATGAGGCTGTAAAAACTGCACAGGATTTAAAATTGGAAATCGGCCAGTTTAAATCAGTGGAAGTAATGATTTTTCCTCCCTTTACTATTCTGGGGATTATAGGGCAAGTTCTTAAGGGAACTGAAATTGGGCTTGGAGCTCAAAATATGTTCTGGGAAGAGAAAGGAGCCTACACTGGAGAGATATCTCCTCCTATGCTTTTAGATGCTGGATGTAAGTATGTAATATTAGGGCATTCCGAGAGAAGGGGTTATTTTGGCGAGAGTGATGAGGGGATAAATAAGAAACTTGGGGCTGCTTTGAAAAGCGGGCTTGTTCCTCTTGTTTGCGTGGGGGAGAAATTAGGAGAGAGAAAAGAGGGAAAGGCTAATAAAGTAGTGGAAAATCAGTTAAAAGGCTGTCTTTATAAGATAAATGCTCAAGATGCAGAAAAAATAGTTATTGCTTATGAGCCAGTCTGGGCTATTGGCACAGGCGAAACAGCTACATCCCAGCAGGCTCAAGATATGCATCATTTTATCAGAGAGGTTTTAGGAGGGCTTTTTGGAAAGAAAGTTGCTCAGGTTATCCGTATTCAGTATGGAGGAAGTGTAAAACCTGAAAATATAAAAGATTTGATGAGCAGAGAAGATATAGATGGAGCTTTAGTGGGAGGAGCGAGTTTAAAAGCAAAATCCTTTATTCAGATAGTAAAATATGGAGAAAACTAATGGGAGTTTTACTAATTTTTCATGTCATAGTTTGTGTTTTGTTAATAGGGGCTATTCTGTTGCAGACAGGAAGAGGAGCAAGCACTGGCGCTGTCTTTGGAGGAGGAGGTACTGGCACTTTTTTTGGTCCCTCGGGTGGGGTTAGTTTCTTAGGGAAGGCTATTGTAGTTTTAGCTATAATTTTTGCTATCATTACAGTTATCTTGTTTTTATTCTCTACCAGAACTATTTCCTGGTAAGAAAAACCTTAGGCACCCTTGTCCTGTCAACCATAGTTACAACTTCATAGACAATAGTTCCTATTTTTTTAGCAATTTCCTCTACCGAAATGGTTTCCCTTTTTTGTTTTCCCCATAGAATGACTTCATCTCCTAATTTCGCTTCCGAGATGTGAGTTACATCAACCATACAGTGATTCATGCAAATTCTTCCTATTATAGGAGCACGTTTTCCTCTTATTAAAACCTCTCCTTGATTGGAAAGAGCTCGGGGGTATCCATCGGCATAACCTACAGGGAGAGTAGCTATTAGGCTCTCTTTAGAGGTAATATAAGTTTCTCCATAGCTTACGTTGCTTTTCGGGGGCAATTTTCTTATAAAAACAATCTTTGTTTTAAACTCGGATACTGGCTTTAATTTTATTGTTTTCTTGGTGTGATTGGAAGGAAATAGCCCATAAAGAGCTATCCCCGGTCTTACCATATCCAGCCACATAGAAGGAAAATTTAAAATTATTGCGCTATTAGCTATATGTTTTAAGGGAATATGGATTTTTTCTTTCTTTACCTCATCTAAAATCTTGTTGAATTTATCAAATTGTTGATAAGTGGAGGTTTCATTTTCATTATCTGCTGAGGAGAAGGTAGTGAAGATGCCTTCGATCTCAATGTTTTTTTTCTTTTTTATCTCTTTAATAAAATTTAGTGCCTTTGAAAATGAAACTCCTGATCTTGCCATACCGGTATCAATATTTATATGAATCTTACCAGTTTTATTATACCGAAGAGCACAACTGGATATTTTTTTCATAACTTGAAGATCACTTACTCCCCCGGTTAAATCATAAAGAAAAAGAGGTTCCATTTCTTTCTCACTGGTTATCCCTAATACTAAAATAGGGGCTTTTATTCCTGCTTCTCTTAAAGTTATAGCTTCCTCTACATCAGCTACAGCTAATCTTGTGCTACCATTTTTTAAAGCTACCCTGGAGATCTCAATAGCATCATGTCCATAAGCATTTGCTTTAACCACAGCCATAAACTCAATTTTTTCACCAATTAATTTTCTTATAGCTCTAACATTGCAGGCAACTGCATCAAGATTAATCTGCAAGTAAGTAGGTTTTATATTATTCATTGTTTTTTATATTACACTCTCTTTTTATAGATAGCTCCAGCATTTTTATAAGCAGTTCTGAAAATTCGTATCCTGCACTACGAGCTGCTCTTGGAATAAGACTTATCCGTGTCATTCCCGGGATAGAGTTAGCTTCCAGAACATAGATGTTTTTATTTTCCACTAGATGTCAATTCGGGAGATAATTTCTAAGTTTAAAGCCTGACAAGTTTGCAGAGCCACTGTTTGAACTCCTCTGTACATATCTTCAGGGATTCTGGCAGGGACAATATACTCTGTCTCTCCCGGGGTGTATTTAGATTTAAAATCATAAATTTCACTTTTAGGAGCTATTTCTATAACTGGCAATGCTTCAAGATTATCCCTCAAACCAAGAATTCCCACTGTAACCTCGGTTGAGTTTATGTATTTTTCCACTATTAAAAGATCTCCGTAATCAGTAAGTTTCTCGAGTTCTGATTTCAGATCACTTATTTCTCTAATTACTTCCACACCTATAGTTGATCCTTCCTGAACCGGCTTTAAAATTACAGGAAAGCCTAATTTAACTTTTACCTGTTGAATAAAATTTTCTAAATACCCTATTTTATTGACATTTTTTTTAGAAAATATTAGAGAAGGTGGTGTGAGAATTCCCTTATCTTTAAGTACCTTTTTTGTTGCCAGCTTATCAATAGCTAAGGCACTTCCCAGGACATCTGAGCTGGTAAATGGCATATCCATCAACCTGCAGATAGCCTGGATTGTTCCACCTTCTCCCCATCCTCCATGTAAGGCTAAAAAAGCCAGGTCAATGGCTTCTTTTTCCATTACTTTCATTATATCCCGATGGGCATCTATTTTTACTACATTTAGTCCCTCTTCCTTCAAAGTCTCGTAAATTGCCTGTCCACTCTTCAAGGAAATCTCTCTTTCCCTCGATTCCCCACCACATAAGATGCCTATTTTGTAATTAGCTAAATTCATTTTTTATTTTCGCAGTAAAAATTCAATTTTATTTGGAAAGCTATTAAAGCTTTCCAAATAGACAGGGAAGCATCTCGCCTCCCATTTTTTGATTGGTATATTTTATAGGTTTTTTATGAAAAGTCAACTGCCGCATCAAATAAAGCTCTATGATAATATGGGTGATTAAAAAATAAAGAAATGATTAATATAAAGGGTGCCTCTTAAAAAAAGAGACACCCAAAAATATTATGAGATACCTTGATAAATGATGATTGGATATTCCCAGCTATTGCAATTGTTTTATTTTTTTAAGGCCTTTAATTGTTTTTGTACACTTTTCCTTTCCCCAAGAACCCCTATAAGATGGGCTAATATTCCAGCTCCCCAAAAGATTATGGGAAATACTGGCCAGAAAAAACCACCGCTTATAAGCACATAAACTGAAGATACTATATTAACTACCAGGTAAATTATTAAATGATAATACCAACTCTTAATTGCTCCTTTGCTTCCCTCCAGTTTTTGCTTGAGAATTTCTTCTCTGACTATTTTTTTTATTTCTTCTTTTTGGGCCATTTTTTTCCTCCTTTTATTTTTTCATATTTACCATAAAACTTTTGACATTACCTTTTTATCAAAATAAATTTTAATGTCAAGTAATTAGGAAGTGATTGACGATATGAATAAAATGTAGTAAATTACATACAATGATGCAAACAACGGCAGACAGCACTTGATTGCTGGTGCAAGCTAAATTTTGACAGCCAGCAGGATTGCGTGTGTAGCAGACCGTTGCTAATAGTATGTGTCAGACCATCTGATACCTGAATAAAATTGTGTCTAAACTGTAATAGAGAATAAATTTTAGAGGGGGTAGGTCAGTGTATGCTAAGATTGATCATGAAGTTGTGGAGTTTTTAACTAACTTATTTGGTAAAGATAGAGTTTTGCTCGATCCCAGTCATCTGAATATGTACACTCATGATGAGGTTTCTGGACTGGAAGCCCAACCAGAAGTGGCTGTTAGAGCAACAACGACGGAGCAGATTTCAAAACTAATGAAATTTGTCAGTGAAAAGATGATTCCTGTAACGCCACGTGGTGCAGGTTATGGTCTTTCTGGTGGAGCAGTTCCTGTTCATGGAGGAATAGTTCTTTCTCTGGAAAAGATGAATAGGATTATTGAAATTGACAAGCACAATCTTATGATAACCGTGGAACCAGGTGTAATTACAGCTAAGATTCATGAAGCGGTAGAGAAGGAAGGTCTTTTTTATCCGCCGGATCCGGCCAGTCTTGATTCCTGCTCTATTGGTGGCTATATAGCAGAATGCGCCGGTGGGCCGCGAGCCGTAAGATACGGAGTTACCAAAGATTATGTCTGTGGTCTGGAAGCTGTTTTGCCTT
>JAUWJM010000099.1 GCA_030607715.1 Candidatus Aerophobota bacterium | reverse complement strand
CTTTAGGGATTGATTTTCAATACTCTCTTTGTCTGGGAGCTAACAACTATCTTTGCCGAAGAAAGTACACTCAAGCCACCTTAGAAGGACTGTTCACTAAACAAACACTCAGAAAACAGATAAAAAAAATTGCTACCTGGGCAAGGAATACCAAAACTGGTTTAAAATCAGAGTTAAATTTTGTGCCTGATAACACTATTTGGTCTGAAATTAATCGAGAAGCAGATCTTTGTCTGGGAGATAAATGCCCCTTCAGGAAAAGTTGCTATTATAATCGGGCCAGAAAAGCATGGGCCCGGGCCCAGATTTTGGTAGTTAACCATCACCTTTACATGGCCAATCTCTGTGCTGAAGAAAAAGTACTCCCCGAGTTTGAAGCTGTCATCTTTGATGAAGCTCATAATTTGGAAGAAGTAGCTACCAGTTACTTAGGAATAGAAATCTCTAATAGTAAGATTAAGTTTTTTCTCAATAGTCTTTTCAATCCAGCTACAGAGAAAGGACTGATAAGGCGATTAAAAGGAATTAATCCAGAAAGAAAAGATCAGATTATTAATGCTGTGGCTGAGGTGAGAGTAGCTAATAATCTCTTTTTTAACAATCTATTAACAAAAGTGGGCAACCAATCTGTTTCCTGTCGTTTAGAACCAGATTTTCTGGAAAACCTCCTAGAGAGCCATTATTATCTCTGGAAACACTTCTAAAAGAGGAAATAAATAATGCAAAAGAGGAGGAAAAGAAAAAAGAGCTAAGAGCTTTTGTTCACCGTTGCCAAAGGATTAATCTTGATCTAAAGACTATTCTCCAACAGAAAATAGCTCATCAGGTTTACTGGGTAGAGGTAATTAAAAGAAAAAGGACTGTCAGGATATCTCTTCATATGACTCCTCTCAATATTGCTGAGGAATTTAGAGAGAAAATTCTTAAAATAAAGGACACAGTTATTTTTACCTCAGCTACCCTATCGGTGGCTGGCTCTTTTGAGTTTATGCGAAACAGATTAGGGGTAGAGGAATCTAAGGAACTTATTTTAGGCTCTCTTTTTGATTACCAAAATCAGGTTCTTCTTTACCTGAACTCAGATTTACCTGATCCTTCTCAGGATTACAATCTGTTCAACCAGGCTCTCATTAAAAGAACAGAAGAGATCCTGCGCTACTGTCAAGGCCAAGCATTTGTCCTCTTCACCAATTTTCGGTTGATAGATAAAGCTTACGAATACTTAAGCAAATCTCTTTTAGAGCTTAACTTTTTAAAACAGGGAGATAAGCCTCGCCATCAATTAATGAAAGATTTCCAGAAGAATAGCCAATCTGTTTTATTAGGAACTAATACCTTCTGGCAGGGAGTAGATGTTCCTGGAAAGGCTCTGGGGACCGTTATCATTACCAAACTTCCCTTTGCTGTCCCCGATAGTCCTGTAACAGAGGCAAGGTTGGAAGAGCTATCCAAAGAAGGCAAAAATCCCTTTATTGAATATCAAATTCCTCAGGCTATCATTATGTTGAGACAGGGATTTGGCCGTCTAATTAGAAAAAAGGATGATTCAGGGTTGGTAGCTCTTCTTGACCCTCGTTTAAAGATTCGCTCTTATGGAAAAAAATTTTTGGTTTCCCTACCCCAATGTCAGCAAACCACCAAACTTTCTGATATAAAAAATTTCTTCGCCAAAATAAGAAAAAAGTAAGACATTCCGAGCTCTTGACAATGTCCCATAATTAGTTAACATTAAAATAAATTATGAAGTTAAACAAAGGAGATTTAAAAATGGGTGTAAAGAAAAGAACCCATGTTGTAGTACCTGAAGAATTGGTAAAAGAGGTAGACAGACTTTCCGGAAAGAGAAAGCGTAGCCAATTTATAACTCAAGCTGTAAAAAAAGAGATAAGGCGCTTAAATTTTCTTAAGGCAGTAAAAGAAACAGCTGGAGCCTGGGAGGATAAAGATCATCCTGAACTTAAAGAGGGAGTAGATAAGTGGGTAAGGAGTTTGAGAAAAGAAGATGAAAAGAGATTAAAAGAAATAATATAATGACTGGATATTTATTGGATACTACAACAATAATTGATCACTTACGAGGCAACAAAAAGGTAAATTCTCGTTTAGAGGAAATTGGCTAGCGAGGTGATATTGCCGGTTGCTGTTGTATTAATATTGCTGAAACTTATGCTGGAATGAGAGAAAAAGAAAAAGAGAAGACAGATAGGTTCATTGAAAGCCTTTATTATCTTGAAGTAACCAGAGAAATCGCTAAATTAGCTGGGGAACTTAGGGGGAAATATGCTAAAAAAGGTAAGGCATTAGCTACTACTGATGTAATCATTGCTGCTACAGCTATAACTTACGGTTTAACCCTTATTACAAAGAATATTAAACATTATCCTTTTCCTCAGTTAAAAATTGAAGAAATCTAATTGTATATCTTATCTATTAGTTAATATTCTCTCTAAGAGGTCTTTCAAATTGAGGAATATCAATAGAATTTAACGAGGTCACAATCCAGGTTCGAACTTCGTGTAAAGCTCCCCACCAATCAGAACGAATTACAAAAATAAGTAACTATTCAGGCACCCTCTATTAATTAAGAAATGATAGTTCGGCCCTGAAAATTATCGATCTTTTAGTTGATCCTTGATGTAGCTGTAGTTATAAGATGTAATGGGAAGCTCTTTATCCTCAATCAATCCCTTTGCTATTTTTAGCTCATTGATGATGTTTTTCTCCATTTCCTCACTTATCTTTCTGGTTGGTCTTCTTCTTTGGTAATCAATGGAGAATCCATCAGGATCTTTCCTGTAGCTCTTGAGAAGGCGGAAGAACTGTCTTGGGGTAATCTGTAGGATCTCCAGGATATACATTAGCTTTACATTCTCGGTCAGATACTTCTTTAAGAATATCTTGATCTCTTCAGTAGAGAACCTCTTATGTAGTTGTTTAGTCATAACTTATCCTCCTTTTACTGCTTTTTTTAAGAAGATAAGTATGATATCCTGGTTATTTGTCAAAGATCCAGTACTGACACTTTAAACTTTAATTAACAAAAAGTAAGACATTCTTGACAAAAGTTTTACTATAATATATAGTTTTACCAAAGAGTAAAAATCCCCTATAGAGTAAAAATAATGGAATATTTTAACCTTAACGAAAAAAAAATGGTTAACTCATTACCTCAGAAATTAGCTGAGATATTACCAGATGTAAAAATTGAAAAAATAGAATTGAGCGATAAAAACTCTCTCTGGGATATAGGTATAAGAGTTAAAGTAGGCCAATCCTCAAAATGGCTTCGGTGCGAAATAAAAACTAAAGGAGAACCATGGTATCTCTACCAGGCTATTGGTAAACTTACTCAGGCACCTGAAGTAAAAAAAGGGGACTACCCCGTGGTGATAATTCCTCATATTTCAGAGCAAGGTCAGAAAGTATGCAAAGAAGCAGGAATTGGATATATTGATTTTAGTGGAAATGTCTTTTTAAAATTTAAATCCGTTTTTATTGAAAAGGTCTCCCGAGGAAGTATAATCTCAAAAGTAAAAAAGAGAAATGCTTTTAAGGTTCCCTTTTCCCCAAAATCCTCCCGTGTTTTGCGTTTATTATTGGAAAATCCTGGTAAAATATGGACTTTTTCCACTCTTTCCCATGAAGCTCAAGTAAATATTCGGATGGCTTTTTTAGTGATTGAGCTGCTAAAAGAAAAAGGATTTATCGATAAAAAAAGAGGAGCTATATCTCTTATGAAACCAGGAGAGTTGCTTGATTACTGGGCCAAAAATTACAGTTACCAAAACAATCAAATGTTGACATATTTCTCCTTTTCACGGACATTTGAAGAGTTTAAAAAGAATCTATCTGAAGTTTCTAAAGAGAAAGATATTGATTATGCGCTTACTTTGCACAGTGGCGCTACTTTGGTTGCCCCCTTTGTTCGTTTTAAAGATGTGCATCTCTATATAAAGGAAAAACCTGAAATCTGGGAAAAGGAATTAAATCTTAAACCAGTTGAATCTGGTGGAACAGTGCATTTATTACTGCCTTATGATGAAGAAGTATTCTATAATAGACAGAAAATTGATGAAGTATTCGTCGTTTGCAATACCCAGCTATATATCGATCTTCTTAACTATAGAGGGAGAGGAAGAGAGCAGGCGGAGTTTTTGAGAAAACAAAAGATGAAATTCTGATATGCTCTTTGTGATTATTATGAAAAGGGACCGGTTTCTGTTGCTGAGGAAGTTAAGCCTAAGAAAGAAATTGATATTGTTAAAAGAGGGTTAAATGCTATTAGAGAAAGATTTCAATCTCCTGAAACTGAAGGACCTTCATGGGTGGTTAATTTCATGGCTATCATAGACCAAAAAGAGAAGGAAGAAATAAAGCAGCGCTCATTTATGGTAGTGAACGAAATGTTAAGAAATGTCGGGATTTAGCGTGTTCAGGTAGCAAAATTTTCTCTTTCTGTTCAATATAAGCATATGCTTTTGATCTATTTAATCTCGATGGATCTATTGATAGGCATTGAGATTCGATAAGAGTTTTCCGGAAAATAAAACTATCAGATTGACCCAAAGCGAGTAAGAGAGTATGATATAACTGATTTACAGTAGAGGGAAGTTTAGTTTCTCTTGAGAAGTTCTGGCAGAGACCTTTATAAATAAAAGGAGGCTATCACTCTATGGCCATCCAACCACTTCAAATTTCTGATAGGGTTAAGGTGGGAGGAAAATTAGGCACAGTAATAGCAATAGAATCCCGCCCTAAAGCAACTATTTATACTGTTGCTTTTCCAGAGGGTCCTCCTCGAAAATTTCTTTCCCCTCCCACAGTGATTGAGAAAGTTTATTCACCAATCGAGCTCCTTAAATCTGGTAATTTTGATTCATCTATTAAATTTGACCTTCATTTTGAAGCTAATCGCCTTTCCTTAGCCTATGAATATGATCATCTCCTTTCCCTTTCCTCTACTCGCACTAATCTTGAGCCCTACCAGGTAGAAGCAGTCTACAAAGTTTTAAATAGCTATAAACAGCGATTCTTAATAGCCGACGATGTAGGATTGGGCAAGACTATAGAGGCGGGGATGATTTTAAAAGAACTCGTTCTAAGAGGAAGGGCAAAAAGAGTACTAATTATAGTACCTGCTCCTCTTCGATATTAATGGCGAAGGGAAATGCAGGAGAGATTTGATGAAAATTTTGTAATATACGATTCATCCTATCTAAAAGCCCTAAAGGAGTCGCTTCCCAAAGATGCAAATGTGTGGGAAGCTCATGATAAAATTATAACTTCTCTTGATTATGCAAAAAGGGAGGAAGTTCTTGTAGAGTTGGAGAGAACGGGATGGGACCTTATAATTTTTGATGAAGCCCATAAATTGTCAGTTACTAAATCTGGTAATAAAATTCATCGTTCCCAGCGTTTCAGACTTTCGGATAAATTAAAAGATAAGACAGAAAGTTTCCTTCTTCTTACAGGCACTCCTCACAAGGGAGATTCTTTTGCTTTTTACAGCCTTACTTCACTCGTTGACCCTTATATTTTTGAAAACGAGAATAAGATATTACCGGAAAAACTTAACTTTATTATGATTCGCAGGGGAAAGGATAAATTAAGGGATGAAAATGGAAAACCGGTGTTTAAGTCGCGTGAGGTGTTTACCATTCCTGTAAATTTTACCGCTACAGAAAAGGAACTTTATGATGCTGTAACTGATTATGTGAGGAACATTTACAATATTGCTAAGTCTCAAAATAATCGTGCAGTTGGTTTCGCTATGGTACTTCTTCAAAAACGGATGGTCTCCTCAATTAAGGCCATTAAACAATCACTTAAGAATCGTTTGTCCAATCTTATCAAGGGAGAAGTTGCCAATCTTACCAAAAGAGAGGAAATAAGACTTAGAGATTACATAGAAGATCCTGATTCTATGGATGACTGGGAAAAAGAAAGGTTTGAAAGAAAGTTAGAAATTCTTGTTCTTCCCACTACTCCTGAAGCTTTAAAATATGAAGTAGCTACCCTTAAAGCTCTTATAAAACAAGCGGAAAATATAAAAATTGATTCCAAGGCAGAAAGACTTTTAGAATTTGTCAGAGGCATCTTAACGGAAATCCCGAAAATGTTGCACTTTCTTCCTATGTCAGATAATACCGCTATTCTTCAGTATTCTACCTAAGGTGATTGCATATCTTAGATTCCGCAATATGAGATTTAGTT
>JAUWJM010000162.1 GCA_030607715.1 Candidatus Aerophobota bacterium | reverse complement strand
ATTGGGCAGCTACGAGAAAGAGCTTTAATCGCCTTAAATATTTAAAAAATATTAAAAGAGAGGTGATACTAATGGTCAGGGCTTATCTGAAGATTAAGACAGAAATGGGGAAAGAAAGAGGTGTAAGGGATGCCTTGCTTCGCTTCACCGAGGTAAAATCAGCAGATTTAACTACAGGTGATCAGGATATCTTAGTTTTAATTGAAGCGGATAGTTACGAGGATATTTTGTTGGCAGTAGTGGATAGATTAAGATCTCTTAAAGGAATTGTAGGCACGGTAACT
Source organism: Candidatus Aerophobota bacterium (assembly GCA_030607715.1). The sequence continues at coordinate 3,530 of JAUWJM010000162.1, read as the reverse complement.
AATCTGGTGTTGGAGTGAATAATAATGTATTATTGCAACAATAATACATTTACTACTATGGGGCGTGGTGAAGTGGTAACACAGCGGACTTTGGATCCGTTATTCGGAGGTTCGAATCCTCCCGCCCCAGCCATTAAAGAGGTTGAATATTCGAGAAAAAGAGTGTGGAATTGTGACAGGGAATGACTTAGAATTAGCTCAACTTGGTGAGTTTGGGTTAATTAAAAAGATAAGAGATAGGGTTAAGAAATTTCAAACTGGGGCAGTAGTGGGAATTGGGGATGATGCTGCTGGAATAGAGGTTAAACCGGGAAAATTTGTTCTCTTTACTACCGATACCTTAGTAGAAAATGTTCACTTTAAATGGGATTATGCCTCGGGCTATCAGGTAGGCTGGAAAGCCTTAGCTGTTAATTTATCAGACATTGCTGCTATGGGAGGAATTCCAACTCATTGTCTTGTAACCCTTGGTCTACCACGAGAAGTTAGCTTATCTTTAATTGATAGTATTTATCAGGGTTTAAAAGATTTAGCCTCATCGTATAAGGTAGGGATAATTGGAGGAGATACAGTTTCTTCTCCTGTTTTTTTCATTACGGTAGCCTTATTGGGTGAGGAAGATAGGAAAGATGTTCTTCTTCGGTCAGGGGCAAGGAAGGGAGATTTTATTTATGTAACGGGGGAATTAGGAGCATCAGCAGCAGGGCTGTTCTGTTTGAAGGAAAAAAAGCTAAATATTTCAGCTCTTTTAAAAGATAAGCTTCAAGGAAGGCATCTTTTGCCTTCCCCCCGATTAAAGGAGGGAGGGCAAATCGCCAGAGCTAAAATAGCCTCTTCTATGATTGATATTAGCGATGGCTTAACTTTGGATTTATTTCATATCTTAGAGGAGAGTGGAGTAGGGGCTCAGATTTGGGAAAATAAGATTCCTATTTCCAAGGATGTTAAAAAGTTAGCCAGACAGTTTAATAGATCTTTTTTAGATTGGGGACTTTATGGAGGAGAAGATTACGAGCTTTTGTTTACCTGTTCTTCAAAAATTAGTTTAGAGGATATTAAAAATAGTTTAAAATTTCCAGTAACTAAGATTGGAAAAATAGTAAAAGAACTACCAGGGATTGTTCTGGTAGACTCTGTCGGCGAGCAGAGAAAGCTAAATCCCAAAGGGTGGAATCACTTTTCCATTTGACATAAAGAAAAAAATCGTTATAAATAGAAAAAATAAAAAACGGAGGAGAAAAGGATGACCAAAGTAGGTATTAACGGGTTTGGAAGAATCGGAAGACTCACTTTAAGAGCAGCCTTAAAAAGGGGAACAGATCTGGATTTTGTAGCAGTAAATGATTTAACTGATGCTAAAACATTAGCATATCTTTTTAAATATGACTCTGTCTTTGGTGTTTACCCTGGACAGGTAAAGATAGAAGAAGGTAATATAATAATTGATGGAAAACAAATAAAAGTATTATCAGTTAAAGAACCATCCGAGCTTCCCTGGAAAGATTTAGGAGTGGAGTTAGTTTTGGAATCTACCGGAATATTTCGAAGCAAAGAGCAGGCAGAAAAACATATTATCGCAGGGGCTAAAAAAGTGCTTATCAGTGCTCCTACTAATGTGGATGTAATGATTAATATGGGAGTTAACGAGAGGGATTACGATCCTGGTAAGCACCATATTATTTCTATGGCCTCTTGTACTACCAATAGTCTTACTCCAATAATGAAAGTGATTGAAGATAATTTTGGTGTAGAGAAATCGCTAATGACTACAATCCATTCTTATACCAATGATCAAAGAATTTTAGATTTTCCTCATAAAGATTTAAGAAGGGCTCGGGCCGCAGCTCTTTCTATTATACCTACCACTACTGGTGCTGCTAAGGCATCAGGAGAAGTTATTCCCTCACTTAAGGGGAAGTTTGATGGAATGGCTATAAGGGTTCCCACCCCTGATGGTTCTGTTTCTGATATTACTGTTATTGTTAAAAGAGATACCACTGCAGAAGAGATAAATAGTGCTTTGAAGAAAGCCTCTGAAAATGAGATGAAGGGAGTCCTGGGATACACTGAGGAACCATTAGTTTCCAGAGATATTGTAGGAAGCAGTTTCTCTGCAATTGTGGATGCTCTTTCTACGAAGGTAATGGGTGGGAATATGGTTAAAATTCTTAGCTGGTATGATAATGAGTGGGGATATAGCGCTCGATTGGTAGATTTAGCTGAGTATGTTAGCCAAAGATTAAGTAGCGCAAGCCTTTAGACTTGCCAGGATAAGCAGACCTGAAGGTCTGCACTACATCTTCATTGGGTAATCTGGTAGCCGCGAGGCTCAGAGCCTGCGTAAATTAACGCAACCTAAAGGTTGTAGCTACCTTTAAAATTTTCAGTGAATTCAGTGGTTAATTTTTCATTAAAAAGAGGAGAAATGGGTTGGGAAAGCTATCTGTTAAAGATTTGGATTTGAAGGGAAAAAGGGTTTTAATGAGGGTAGACTTTAATGTTTCCTTAAATAAGGAAACAGGGGAAATTACCGATGATACCAAAATCAAAGCCTCTCTTCCTACTATTAATTATGTTTTGAATCAGGGAGCCTCTCTTATCTTAATGTCTCACCTGGGAAGACCTAAGGGGAAAGTAGTTCCCCAGTTAAGAATGGATAAAGTAGCAAGGCGCTTGGAGGAGCTTTTAGGAAAAAAGGTTTTAAAGTTGGATGAATGTGTGGGGGAAAAGGTAAGTATTGCAGTAAAAAGTATGAAAGCAGGCCAGGTAATCATTTTAGAAAATACTCGTTTTTATCCGGGAGAGACAAAAAATGATCCAGAATTTGCAAGAGAGCTTGCCAGTCTGGGGGATATATTTGTTAACGATGCTTTTGGGACAGCTCATCGCTCTCATGCCTCCACTGTAGGAGTGGCTAATTATCTTCCGGCAGCAGCAGGACTTCTTATGTCTAAGGAGATGGAGGTTCTAGGAGGAATTCTCACCCATCCTCGCCCCCCTTTTGTAACCATTTTAGGAGGGGCTAAGGTCTCAGATAAAATAGGGGTTTTGGAAAACCTCTTGTCTAAATGTCAAAATATCCTAATTGGGGGAGGGATGGCTTACACTTTTTTGCGGGCTAAGGAGATACCCACAGGTAAATCTTTAGTGGAGGAGGATAAAATAGAGGAAGCAAAAAAGATTATGGAACAAACAGATAAAAAGAACTGCCAGATCCTTTTACCTTCAGATCACATTGTTGCTCCAGAGGCTAAATCTGGGGTTAAGACTCAGGTAGTTGGGCAAAGAGAAATTCCCTCTGATTGGATAGCTTTAGATATAGGTCCGAAAACTATTGATTCTTTTTCCCGGATAATTGCCAAATCCGCCACTGTTTTTTGGAATGGACCTCTTGGTATGTTTGAAGTAGAGGAGTTTTCCCGAGGCACCCAAGCTATTGCCAGAAAATTAGCCGAGTCTAAGGCTGATGTAGTAGTGGGAGGAGGGGATTCCATTGCTGCTCTTAAAAAGGGAAATCTCTTGGATAAGAT
>JAUWJM010000025.1 GCA_030607715.1 Candidatus Aerophobota bacterium | reverse complement strand
TTTGATTTAAGGGAAAGAAAAGCTTATCTTCTCTCAGGTGGGGAACGACGTAGAGTAGAAATAGCCAGAGCTCTGGTAACCTCGCCTTCTTTTATTCTTTTAGATGAGCCCTTTGCTGGAATAGATCCAATAACCGTAGCCGACCTTCAGTCAATTGTCTTTAATTTAAAAAACAAGGGGATTGGTATACTTATTACCGATCACAATGTGAGGGAGACTCTTCAAATAACTAATTTTTCTTACATTATGCATCAAGGCAAAATCCTTATTGCTGGGGAAAATGATAAACTTATCCAAAGTGAGGAGGCAAGAAAAATATTCCTGGGAGAAAAATTCCATCTTTAGTTATTTAGCCGCGAATTTACACAGATTCACCTTGTGAAATAATAGGGGCAAGAACTGGTAGTAGATAAGTGTGGACGGGCAAAGTATTTCACGAGGTAAACATAGATAGGCTTAAACACCAGGTTACAGATATTACTCTTAAATGAATCATCGATTTCTCTTTTTTACAATGGTAATGATGGTTTCTTGTTTTTTTATAATGGATCCAGCAATTGCTTCAAAAAGCTATTCTCCTTTAACTTTTAAAGCAGATCTCTTAAGATGGGAACCTTGCTCTTCTTTTCTTTATGGTGAGGGAGAAGTTACTTTAACTTATCAAAATATAAAAGTAACCGCCGATAAAATTGAGGCAGATTTAAATAATCTTGAGATTTGGGCTAAGGGAAATATTTTCCTTAAAGTAGAGGAGTATGAAGTAAAGGGGAAAAGCCTGTGGTTTAGTTTTAAAAAAGGAAAGGGAACTATCACCTTACCCTGGGGGCAAAGTGGTCCCCTTATCTTTAAGGCAAGGGAAGCTCAATTCTCTTCTACCATTATAACTCTTCAAGAAGGAGGGTTCACAACCTGTGATCTTCCCCGGCCTCACTACCAGATAAAAGCTAAACAGATACAGATAATCCCCAAAGAAAAGATAGTTGCCAGAAATGCTACCCTTTACATAGGTTCTTTTCCTGTGTTTTGGATGACCACATTTACTAAATATCTACTTGAGAGTGGAAAAAGTGAACACAATGAGATAATTTTTCCTCATTTTGGTTACAATGATTTTACCGGATGGTATGTTAAGACAGGTTATCAATTTTATATATCTCCTCTTCTAAGGGGAACCTTCCACCTTGATTATTTGAATAAGTGCGGATGGGCAAAAGGTATAGATCTTTTTCATCAATCAGGAAAAGCAGAAGTAAATTTGAAAAGCTATTATATCAAAGAAAAAGATACACAGAAAGAGAGGTGGCAGGTGAAGTTAACCTATGAGCATTCCTTTTCCAGGTCCACCATTTTAAAGTTGAATTTGGACCGGGTGAGTGATGAGGATTTTCTAAAGGATTACTTTTCAAAGGAAGATGGAGAAATCCCCTCTTCTTTCCTCTCATTAAACTGCCAAAAAGACGATTATAATATTAATTTTTTACTTGAGCCCGAAGTAAATCCATTTAAATATGAGGAGTCTATACAGCGTTTACCAGAGATTACACTTGGCTTTCCCGCTCAAAAAATAAAGGGAACAGGGTTTTATCTTGGGAAAGGAGCACAAATTGTTAACTTTAAGAAAGAGAATAAGGGACTTATTCGCGCTGATTCTTTCCTTGACATTTCTTATCCTTTTGCTATCTTTAAACATCTTCAGATTGAGCCAGAAGTGGGGTATCATTTGTTTTGGTACAAAGATAAGGAAAAAAAAGAGGGCTATAGAAGAATACCTTATCAGAATTTAACCGCATCTTTTGAAATTAACGGTGGTGATAAGGAAAAATATACATACTCACTGAAACCAAGTCTTGGCTATTATCATTCCATGGAGTATAAAAATGATTTTATCTGTCCATTTGACCTGAAAGTCTACGAAAAGAAAACAGAGGATATTCATCCTCCAAATTTAATAAAATTAGGGATTAAAAATGATCTTTATTATAAAGAGAAACCTTTTTCCCTGGGAAATCTAAGTATTGGATATAATTTAACTGAGGAAAAAAGAGGATTTTCCTCTTTAGAAGGGGAATTCCACCTGACTCCACCCTTACCCTTTTTAAATTATGTAGATCTTTATTTTCTTTACGATTGCTATAATGAAAAATATGAGAAAATAGCAAATAGCCTTGACCTGGAAGGAAAAAACTGGCATTTAAATCTTGGCTTTAGAAAATATATCGATAAAGATACCGATGTTGATGTAAGAGAGCTTTTTGGTGAGATAGGCTTAAACTTGGGTGAAAAATGGAGAATATCCAGTTATGCTACTTATGATATGGAAGAAAGAGAAATTAAAGAAATTGGCTACTCTATCTGGAGAGACCTTCACTGTTGGGCCGCTCAACTGTCCATAAAGGAAAAGCCCATAAAGGATTACTCAATTACCCTTTATATAAAAGCTTTTCCTTTGTTTAAGATTGCCTCTTTTTAATGGATAGCCCTTAATCCTTAGCTAAAAAAACTTTTTGTCAGACTATGAGACTACAGGACTACAAGACTATTAGACTAAGCATCAAGGAGGTAAAATTGAAAGTTCTGGTAATAGGAGGAGGGGGAAGAGAACATACCCTTTGTTGGAAACTATCTCAGAGCAAAAAAATAGAAAAGATATACTGCGTGCCGGGTAATGCTGGTATTGGACAGATCGCTCAATGTGAGAATATACCATACGAGAAGGATTTTTCTTCTTTAACTCAATTTGTAAGGGAGGAAAAAATAGATTTTACCATAGTAGGACCTGAGACTCCACTGGTTAACGGCATAGTAGATTTTTTTCAAAAAAGGGAACTTAAGATATTTGGTCCTTCTAAGAAAGCATCTATTTTAGAGGGAAGTAAAGTTTTTGCTAAAAGATTTATGGAAAAATACTGTATTCCTACTGCTAAATTTGATGTTTTTTCTAATTTTGATAAAGCCTCTCAGTATATTAAAAATCAAGAAAATCCTCAGGTAGTAAAGGTAGATGGTTTAGCTGCAGGTAAAGGTGTTTTGGTGACTAATACTAAAGAGGAAGCTATTGAAGCGGCCAGAAAAGTGTTGAAAGAAAAAGTTTTTGAAGAGGCAGGGAAAAAGATAGTAATAGAGGAAAAATTAAAGGGGAAAGAAATTTCCTTTTTTATCCTCACCGATGGGAAAACAGTTAAACCTTTGGTATCTTCTCAGGACCACAAACCCATCTATGAAGGAGATAAGGGCCCCAATACTGGAGGAATGGGAGCCTATTCTCCCGCCCCTCTTTCTCCTTTTCTATACAAAAAGATAATGGATAAAATAGTCTTGCCTACTTTGAAGGGGATGAAGAAGGGGAAAAAACCTTATAGAGGAGTTCTTTATGTTGGTTTAATGATTAGAGATGGGGAACCTAAAGTTTTAGAGTTTAACGTTCGGTTTGGAGACCCAGAAACGCAGGTTACTCTTCCCCGTCTTTATAACGACTTACTTGAAGTACTCCTGTCCACATCTGAAGGAAATTTAGATAAGATAAATTTGCTCTGGCGATACCAGGCAGCTACCTGTGTTATTTTAGCTTCTAAGGGATATCCGGGTAAATATGAAAAAGGTAAATTAATAAAAGGTTTGCAGGATTTAGTTAAATTTAAAAATATCTTTACCTTTTATGCCGGAGTTGAGAAAGAGAATAATAATTTGTTTACCAGTGGGGGAAGAGTAGTTGGAATAACTGCTCTGGGTAAGGATCTCAAAGAATCAATTCAGCAGGTTTATAGAGGTGTTAAAAATGTATACTTTGAAGGTATGTACTATCGAGGGGATATTGGGAAAAGGGGGTTGACAAAAAAACTTAATAGATTAGGATAAAATAAGTTTAAAGGAAAGGAGAAGATATTATGTTAGAGTTTTTTATAAAGGGCGGTTGGTTAATGATACCCTTAGGTATCTGTTCCATATTAGCTTTGGCTATCATCATTGAAAAGTTTATCATCTTAAAGATAATTGAGAGTAGATCTGAGAAATTTACGAAAAGGACCAGAAGTGTTATAAAAGGTAATGAAGACAGAAAAATAGAAAAAGTACTTGCCCTGTGTGAAATGACACTTATTCCTTTAGCTCGTATCCTTAAGGCAGGATTAGAAAAAAAAGGGAAAAGAAGAGAGGAGATTAAGGAAGCTATCCAGGATGCCGGCTCAAAAGAGATACCTTATTTAGAGAGACACTTAAAGATACTGGGAACCATAACTGCTATAGCACCTCTTATTGGACTTTTAGGGACTGTGGTGGGGATGATAAAAGCCTTTAATGTGGTTGTTGTGGAAGGAATAGGAAATCCAGGAGCCTTAGCAGGGGGAATTGCTATAGCTTTGTATACTACAGCTTTTGGTCTTGGTATAGCTATTCCCAGTTTGGTTTTTTACAATTACTTTATGCACCGCACTGATAAGATTATTCGCAGGTTGGAAAATGTAGGCAAAGAATTTATGGAATTTTTATCCGGAGAGTAATTTGAAATTCCGTCATCCAGAATCTCGAAGTGAGGAAGTATTCATAAATCTTATCCCTTTAGTTGATGTGGTACTTTTGCTGCTTATCTTCTTTATGCTCTCCACCGCCTTTGTTACCATTCGCCAGGGGATAAAAGTAGATTTACCCACTACTACCACTCCTCAAGAGAAAATAGAGGAAAGCATTGTAGTTTCTATAACTAAATATAACCAGTTGTATATAGGGAAAGAAGAGGTAAAGGAGGAGGATCTGGTAACTCTTTTAAAAGAGGAGATGAAGAAAAGAAAGGAAGCCTTAATTTTAGTTAATGCTGATAAGGATGTAAGACATGGCCAGGTAGTTAGAGTTATGGATCTGGCTAGGCAGGCCGGTGCTCGTAAGTTAGGAATTGTCACTTCTCCAGAAAAGGAGGAATAAAATGGCAGGGAGAGATTTTTTTAAATTAGGGATTTTAATATCTCTTGCCATTCACTTTCTTTTAATCATCTTTTTTCCAGGATTCAGGACTATTATTTCTAAATCTCTATCTAAACCTCTATCTAAGCCTAAGTATATAGAAATTTCATTGATTACAGTTTCTCCTCCTAAACCAAGAATAGTTAAGGAAGCTCCTTCCCCTCCACCTCCTGTAAAGCAAGTCAAGAAAAAAATGATTCCCAAAGTCTCTCCGGCGAGGATTGTTGCCCAACCCAGTGAGAAAATGCCCATCCTTGCTCCTCGCTTAAAAAGCGAAAGTGAAATGAAAATCTCTTTACCTGAAGAAAAGATTAAACCTCTTTTAGAAAAACCTCAGGAGCCTTTTCCTCTTCCAAAAAAAGAGGAAGTTGTTATTAAATCAACTCAAAGGTTCCCTCAGGCTACCCATCTCCCTCCAAAATCTATTTACTCAACTGAAGGAGTAGTTTCTTATCAAAAAGCACCAAAGGAAGGAGAAGGAGAAACTCCCTCTTCCAGAATTAGAGGTGAAGTTGCTATGAGAGGAATTTCAAGACGTCCCGAGCCGCCTTACCCTGAGTGGGCAAAAAGGCAAGGTATTGGGGCTAATGTAGAGTTAAAGTTCTGGGTTCTTCCCTCAGGGGAGGTTTCTTCAATAGAAATATTTGAAACCTCCGGATGGTCAGGTCTGGATCGGTTGGCTTCAGAGGCTTTGAGTCAGTGGAGATTTGAACCCATTAAAAAAGATGTTATTCAGTGGGGGATCATAACTTTCCGCTTCCAGTTGGATTAAAAAATAAGTCTGAGTGGCAGATATAAGGGAAGTTAGTGATATATAATGTTATCCAAGCTTGAACAAGAAATAGAAAGGATGGTGAGGCATACTGCTATTTTAAAATTCGTTATAGAGCAAGGGCCAATTGGTATTATAAAGTTAGCTGAGCTTAGTAGTTATCCTCAACATAAAGTTAGATATTCTTTGAGGATTTTAGAGCAACAGGATCTGATAGTGCCATCGTCTCAGGGAGCGGTAGCTACCCTAAAGGCAAAAGAGTTTATGAGAATGTTGCCAGGCAAGGTAAAACAATTATCAGAAAAATTAGAAAAGCTGTAAAGCTCTCCCTTCTTTTCTGGCAAAGCCTCTAATGTTTTCTTCTTCAAATGTAACAGTTCCGCCACTAATTCACCAAGGCACAAAGTAGTGATATAATTTTGTTCATTTCGTCTATCTCGTTTATCTGGTTTTTACACATTACTAATTACCTTTAGCCTTTTGCCTCTTCTGCGCATCTACGCATTAATCTTGGTGTCTTCGTGTCTTTGTAGCTGAATAGCAACAAAGATTAATCATTTGATTCATAATATCCAATAAACAAGGAGTATTATCTTGGAGTACATATACAGAAGCTTGCAGGATTTAGAAAAAAAAGGAGAATTTATTAAAGTAGGTTTAGTAGGTGCAGGACAAATGGGATCAGGAATAGTTAGCGTTGCTACTCAAATGCCTGGACTTAAGGTTGTAGCTATAGCTGACCTTAAAGTAGAAAGGGGAATAAACGCTTATCAGGAAGCTGGACTAAATAGGAAACAGATTGTAGTGGTCCAGGATCCTGCTGAAGCAGAGCAAGCCATAACACAAAAAAAAGTAGTGGTAACTAAATGGGCAAATGTTATTTCTCATATTCCTTTAATTCAAGCAATAGTGGAAGCCACAGGCCTTCCCACAGTGGGAGCTGAGGTAGCTTTGAGTTGTATAATGAACAAAAAACATATCATTATGCTCAATGTGGAGACCGATGTAGTGGTAGGTTGGATACTTAAAAAATTAGCAGATAATGCTGGAGTAGTATATACGGTTTCCGATGGAGATGAGCCGGGAGTTATTAAAGGATTGTATAATTTTGCCAGATCATTGGGATTCACTGTAGTTACAGCAGGAAAGGGGAAAAACAATCCCCTTAATTACTATGCTACCCCTGATGATTACAGGAGGGAGGCTGAAAGTAAAGATATGAACCCAAAGATGCTAACCTCTTTTGTAGATGGTTCTAAAACTATGATAGAGATGACAGAGGTGGCCAATGCTACCGGATTAGTTCCTGATATACCTGGAATGCATGGACCAAAAGTAGATGTGCCTGATCTGAATAAAGTTTTGATACCCAGGAAGGATGGAGGAATAATGGATCAATCGGGTGTGGTAGATTATTCTATTGGAAAGGTAGCTCCAGGGGTATTTGTCATCATTACTACAGATAGAAAAAAGATTAGAGAGGACCTTAAGTATTATGGTTTAGGAGAAGGGCCTTATTATCTACTTTGTAGGCCCTATCATCTTTGCGCCATTGAAACTCCTTTATCTGTGGCCCGGGCAGTGCTTCTTGGAGAGCATACTATAAATACTGAAAAAATAGTAGCTGAAGTGGTAGCTATAGCTAAAAGGGATCTCAAGGTAGGTCAGATTATCGATGGTATAGGGGGATACGATGTATTTGGAAGAATTTACTTATCTGCAGAATCAAGAAAATTCAGGGGATTACCTTTAGGATTAAGTCAGGGAGCTGTTGTCAAGGAAAAGGTGAAAAAAGGCGAACCCCTTACCCTGGATAAGGTATCCCTGAATAGAGACACTACCTTGTTTCAATTATGGCAGCTACAGAAAAAAATGATTGAAGAGGAAGACTAAAGGCAGACCAATATATTATCATATCCTCTGCTTAAGAGATTATCAAAAGACCATTCAATTATTAGAAGAGGGTAAAGCTCTTTAAAATAGTTTCGACTCCCTGACCTCTTTTTTTATATTCTTTAGCTTTTTCATTACTTCATTTGCCCCCCGACCAAAATAATCATGTAATTTTTCGTATTCAGCATAAATTTTTTGATATAAAAGATGATTTCTTTTATCAGGAATGAAGTGTTCTTCTTTGAGATGGGCCATTTTCTTTGCCGCCTCTATTATGTTATCATAGCCTCCATTTTTCTTTCCCGCTGCTACCGCTCCGAACATAGCTGAGCCGAGCGCAGGAGTCTGAGGAGAAGCGGCTATCCTTATTTTTCTTCCCGTGACATCGGCATAAATTTGCATGAGAAGTTTATTTTTCTCCGGCAATCCCCCACAGGCATAAAGTTCCTTTATCTCAATTCCGTTTTCCTCAAAGGTATTGATGATCTTGTATGTTCCAAAGGCCGTTGCCTCGATTAGAGCACGGTAGATCTCTTCGGGTTTTGTCTCCAGAGTGGTGCCTAATAAAAGACCACCAAGGTCAGTATCTACCAGTATAGAGCGATTTCCATTCCACCAATCAAGAGCAAGAAGTCCGTTTTCCCCTACCTTCAAGCGCGAGGCTTTCTCTTCCAGGATATGGTGAACATCAATCCCTCTTTTACTTGCTTCATCAAAGTATTCCCCGGGAACGCAATTTTTCACAAACCAGGCAAAGATATCTCCTACACCTGACTGGCCAGCTTCGTATCCATAATACTGGGGAAGAATTCCTTCTTTTACCACTCCACACATCCCTGGAATTAGGCAAAGCTTTTTATCCACCATCATATGACAAATAGAGGTGCCCATTATCATAACCATCTTACCCGGTTCGGTCACCGTGGCCGCCGGAACAGAAACATGGGCATCCACATTCCCTACCGCTACAGGCGTTCCCCTCTTTAGTCTGGTAAGAGAAGCCATCCTGGTAGTCAATCCCCCTGCCCTTTCTCCTAAGGAATGAATCTCCCTGGACATCTTTTCATCTACAACATTTTCCAGACGAGGATCCAGGGCCCGGAAGAAATCTCTGGGGAGAAAACCTTTATCTGGATTCCATAAAGCTTTGTATCCGGCTGTACAGGAATTTCGCTTTTCCTCGCCTGTAAGCTGGAGAACTATCCAATCTGCTCCTTCAATTAATCTATCTGCTGCCTGATAAATCTCTGGCGCCTCATTTAATATTTGTAGAGTCTTGGAAAAGAACCATTCTGAGGAGTATTTGCCCCCATAGCGAAGAAAAAAATCTTCCTTTCTCTCCCGAGCAACTTGGTTTATTCTATCCGCTTCTGGCTGGGAAGCATGGTGCTTCCAGATCTTAACCCAGGAATGGGGATTGTTCCGATATTCATCTAACATACATAGGGGAGTTCCCTCTTTATCAATGGGTAGCATTGTGCAGGAGGTAAAATCTGTTCCTATTCCAATTATATCTTCTTCGCTCACTCCACTTTTATTTAAAACTTCAGGGATAGTTTTCTTTAAAGCCTCTATATAATCGGCTGGATTTTGCAGTGCCCAATCCGGTTCCAGCTTTATATTTGTCCCTGGGAGAAATTCATCTATCACCCCATCCTGGTAATTATATATAGAGGTAGCTATCTCTTTGCCATCTTCCACTCTTACCAGGACCGCCCTTGCTGATTCTGTCCCAAAATCAATGCCAATGGAATACTTAGACATTTTGTCCCCCTTATTTACTTTCAGGTAGTGTCAAAACTTAACCCCAGAGATCACAAATAATTGTAATTAGTAATAAGGTTTTTACATATTACATATTACGCATCACTCGTCACTCATTGCCTTTCACATATTACATATCACTCATTACATACTATCATGCTATACTGTATAAATATAGAAGACTTTAAAATAAAGTCAATTTATGCACTCTGGACTTTATACAAAAAAAATGGTAAACTTAAAGTAAAAAATGGAATATATCTCAAGAGAAGAGCTGGAAAAGCTGCAATTTTTAAGGTTAAAGAGAACTTTGAAGAGAGTTTATGAAAACTCTCCTTTTTATAAGAGGCTATTCAGGGAAATTGGACTAAAACCTTTTGATTTTAAATCTTTAAAAGATATACCTCAAATTCCTTTTACTGTCAGAGAAGATTTAAGAAAAAACTTTCCTTACGGATTTTTAGCTTTACCTTTCAATCAAATAGTGAGACTCCATACCTCTACTGGTACTACAGGAAAACCAAAGGCAATTTTTTTCTCCCCCAAAGATATAGAAAGCTCAGCTATACTTATTGCTCGTTCTATGAGAATGACTGGAGCTAAAAGAGAAGATGTTTTTCAAAATATGATGAGCTATGGAATGTTCACCGGTGGGCTGATCTTTCACTATGGAGCAGAGAGACTGGGACTTTTAGTAATTCCAGCCGGAACTGGAAATACAGAACGGCAGATAGAGTTAATGATGGATTTTAAAACTACGATAGTTCACATAACTCCCAGCTATGCTCTTTACTTAGCTGATGTCTTAGAGGAAAAAGGTATAAATCCCGGAAAAGACCTTAATCTTAAAATAGCCTATTTAGGAGCAGAGCCTTATTCAGAGACTACCAGAGAAAGAATCGAACAGATCTTTAATATAGAAGCTTTTAACTCCTATGGCCTTTCCGAGATGAATGGTCCAGGGGTAGCCTTTGAGTGTCAATTCAAAAAGGGGATGCATCTTTGGGAAGATAATTTCATTTTGGAGATAATTGATCCTTCAACGGAAAAAGTTTTACCTGATGGGGAAGAAGGTGAAATAGTTTTAACCAGTGTAAATAGAGAAGCTATGCCTATCCTTCGTTACCGAACAGGAGATATAGCTGTTGTTTATCCAGATAAATGTCGATGTGGGCGCTCTCACAGGCGAATATCCAGAATCAAAGGCAGAGTAGATGATATGCTTATTATCCGGGGAGTGAATGTCTTTCCCTCAGAAGTAGAAAGAATACTGATGAGCTTACCCGAGGTAGGAAGAAATTATCAGATTATCCTGGAAAGGGAAAAGTCGCTGGATGTAATGAGAATAAAAGTAGAGATTAAAAAGGAGCTTTTTGATGGTTCTTTAGAGCACTTAAGGAGGCTGGAAAATAAGGTTAAGGCAAAATTAGCCTCTGAGTTAATACTAACTCCCAGGGTGGAGTTAGTAGAGCCAGCTACCCTGCCCAGAACTACCGGTAAGGCAAAAAGAGTGATTGATAAAAGAGAAATTTAAAATAATAAGGGGGATTTTATGGAACCTGTTCAACAAATATCAATTTTTGCTGAAAATAAACCAGGTAAAATAGAAACAATTACTAAAATCTTAACCAGGGAGAAGATAAATATAAGAGCAATAACTATTGCCAGTAGTAACAAATATGGAATAATAAAACTTTTGGTAGATAATCCTGAAAAGGCCTATCAGGTTCTAAAGAAAGAGGGTCTTTCAGTTGCTCTAAATCCCACCTTAGCATTAGAAATAGAGGATAGACCTGGTGGACTTCATACAATCGCCCAGATTGTTAAAAAATACCAAATTAATATAGAAGATGCCTATGGATTTGTTATTGAGTCAAAGAAAAAAGCAGTTTTAGTGATGCAGGTAAAGGATATTAAAAGGGCCCAAAATATTCTTCTTTCTGAGAAGATACATTTTTTAAACAGTAAAGAGCTATATGAGCTTTGACAGTTTTGTAGGGGCGTTCAATTGAACGCCCCTACAAGCAAAAGGGGTTTAGCTGATGAAAGGTGAAAATAGCTACAGCTCAGGTTTGGTATTAAAAGTAGTAGGAATTTCCTATTGTCAGCTTAATTACTGGGCAAAGATAGAATTTATTAAACCAAGTATAAAACAGGGGGGAAGAGAAAGCAGACGGCGGTATTCCTTTGCTGATCTGGTACGCCTAAGGACAGCTAAGGAACTACTGGATAATGGTATTTCTCTCCAAAAAATAAGAAAAGCTATGAATTATTTAAAGAAGCGCGACCCGCAGATAAAAGAGCCTCTTACCCAACTAAAGTTTCTCACCAACGGGAAAAGTATATTCACCTTAACTAAGGATCCTGAAAAGGTTATTGATATCTTAAACAAAAATCAACTGGTATGGAGTATTGCCATTGGTAAGATATCTCAAAGCACTAAAGAAAGAGTTAACATTTTAAACAGATAAGTGTTTCCGAGCTTATGGAACTTAAGAAAAAACTACTTGTTCTGCTCCTTGGAGACAACAATATACAACGTCCTTCACTGAATATTTACTAAAAAGCTTAAGGGGGGATGTCATTGCGAGGTCGTTTTCTGTGAGATACCCAAAGCTCCATCTCTGTTGTTTTTCAGGAAAACTTACCTGTTACCTTTTTAGAAAGGTGATATAAAATACAAAGTGCCGAGGCGCGGAATTGAACCGCGGACACCAGGATTTTCAGTCCTGTGCTCTACCGACTGAGCTACCTCGGCAAATTTTTTACAATCTTTTGTTGGTTATCTTTTTAACTGACTTGTGTAAATCTTACCTATTTATATTATTTTAATATATATAATTTTTGCTAAAAGTCAATATCTCCTCCTCTCAATTTTGTCTGTTTAGGCATTCCCCTGAAGTTAGAGCCAATCTTTTTAATTGAGAATAATTTTTTTCCTTATCTTGCATTCTTGCTTTATCCTTTTCTTTTTAACCAAACCATTAAGAGAGAAATAGCCGCGGGAGTGATTCCTGAGATACGCGAAGCCTGACCCAAGGAAGTTGGTCTTATTTGACAAAGTTTCTCTTTGACCTCTCGAGATAAACTGGGTATTTTCTGGAAATCAAAATCAGAGGGAATTTTCCAATCTTCCATTCTTTTAAATTTTTCCACCTGAGCATTTTGTCTTCGGATATACCCCTCATACTTAACCTCAATTTCTATCTGTTCTATTATATCATTAGAGATTGAATATTCAGGTTTTTTTTCTGTATTATTGAAAAATCTCAAATCTTTATAGGTAATCTCGGGTCGACGCAATAGTTGCTTGAGAGTAAAAGGACTTTTAATAGGGCTGGACCCTAATTTTAAAATTCTCTCATTTACCTGAGATTCAGGGAATATCTTTATAGAACTAAGTCTATTAATTTCCTTTTGGATAGTTTTTATCTTTTTTTCCGTTTTCCTGTATTCCTCCTTACTTACCAGGCCTATTTGCCATCCTAATTTCCTTAGCCTTAAATTGGCATTGTCTTCCCTTAGCAAAAGACGGTACTCTACCCGGGAGGTAAACATTCGATAAGGCTCTTTAGTTCCTTTAGTTACCAGATCATCAATTAAAACTCCAATGTAGGCTTGAGATCTATTTAAGATAAAAGGTTTTTTTCTTTTAATCCTTAAGGCAGCATTAATTCCGGCTATCAGTCCCTGAGCTCCTGCTTCCTCATAACCGGTAGTTCCATTGATCTGGCCGGCAAAGTACAGATTCCTAATTTTTTTTGTCTCCAGAGTAGGTTTTAATTGAGTGGGATCAACATAGTCATATTCTACTCCATAGCCAGGTCTTACTATCTTTACATCTTTTAATCCCTTTATACTTTGCAGCACCTTAATCTGAACATCTAAAGGAAAGCAAGTAAACAAACCATTAGGATAGTACTCAAGAGTTCCTTTTCCTTCTGGTTCTAAAAATATCTGATGTCTTTCTTTATCGGGAAATCTTACAATTTTATCTTCAATAGATGGACAGTATCTTACCCCTGTTCCCTTAATTACTCCAGCATATAAAGAAGAGCGATTCAGTTCTTCCCTGATGATGTGATGAGTCTCTTCATTGGTATAGGTAATATAACAGGGAAGCTGTTTAATTTTAAGCTCTTGGGTAGAAAAAGAAAAAGGAAGAGGTTTATCATCTCCTTGTTGAGGAGAAAGAGAAGAAAAATCAATACTTTTTCCATCAAGGCGGGGACAAGTCTCAGTGCTAAGCCTACTCATCTGAAATTCTAATTCCTTCAGACTTTTAGCTAAACCAAGGGAAGGAAAATCAGCTATTCTTCCTCCAGGAAAATTGATGAGGCCAATATGGATAAGACCGTTTAAAAAAGTCCCCGGAGTTATAATTACACACTCTCCTAAATACTGTTCTCCTGAATTTGTTTCAATTCCCTGGACTTGCCCCTCTTTTACTAAAATTCTCTCTACTGTAGCCTGTTTTATATCTAGTCCAGGTTGATTCTCCAGAATCTTTTTCATATACCAGTGGTAATGCTGACGATCTACCTGAGCTCGAGAAGACCTTACTGCTGCTCCCTTTTTAGTATTTAACCGGTGAAATTGTATAGCTGTGGCATCAACTGCCTTTGCCATTTCACCGCCCAGAGCATCAATTTCCTTTACCAATTGACCTTTTCCCAGACCCCCTACAGCAGGATTGCAAGACATAAGACCAATAGTATCCAGGTTCATAGTTAATAAAAGACTCTTACATCCAAGACGAGCTGCAGCAAGGCTTACCTCTATGCCGGCATGCCCCCCTCCTATAACAATTATTTCATACTTTTTTGGATATATCCACATTTTAGTCTGGTAGTCCATATTAGCTCATAGCTCATGGCTCTTAGCAAGTTCAAATTAGTCTGGTAGTCTGATAACTCAAATCTAAGGACCTAAGCTACTCGGCTAAGGGCGAGGCTAATCGCCCTTAGCAAAGCAAAGATTAAAGAATCTTTTAATTTTATCTACAATATAGTGAATCTCATCCTCTTTTAATTCTGGATAAATGGGAAGAGAAAGAACCTCCTGACAGGCCTTTTCTGCTACAGGGAAATCTCCCTTATGGTAGCCCAGTCCTTGATAGACCTCTTGAAAATGTAAAGGGATAGGATAGTAAATTTTTGTTTTTATACCTTCTTTTTTCAGGTATTCTCTTAGTTTGTCCCTGTGAGGAGTTCTAATAGTGTAAGCACAGAAGGTGTGGGAAGAATAAGCCATCTTAGAGGGAATTTTAACTGGTAGAGAAAGAGAGGATAGCAGGTTACTGTAAAGCTGAGCTCTTTTTTGGCGCTGAGCGATCCATTGATTTACAAATTTAAGCTTAACTCTTAATATAGCAGCTTGAAGCTCATCCAATCTACTATTGTAACCAATAAGAGAGTAAGAGTAGGTGCTGGGATTTCCTCCATGGGCTCTAAGTAATTTCAGTTTCTCAGCTATTCTTTCAGACTGAGTTAGCACCATTCCTCCATCCCCAAAGCCTCCTAAATTTTTGGTGGGAAAAAAGCTAAAGGCTCCTGCATCCCCTAAGGAGCCAACTTTTTTTCTGTTTGGATTTAAAGATGAATCTTTATACTCAGTTCCAAAGGATTGTGCGCATTTCTTTATTATGCTGAGATGTTTTTTAGACCGATTAGAGACATTGCTGAGAAATTTAACATTCTTCAGTCAGCTATG
>JAUWJM010000094.1 GCA_030607715.1 Candidatus Aerophobota bacterium | reverse complement strand
AACTAACCTTTGCTCCCAGTCTGGCTAAGGTAACTAAAGCAGTAGCTACTGGCCCTCCTCCTTGCTGAGTAAATCTGACCATCTTATTCTTTGTATCCGGTCTGGGAAAAGAAGGGACAATACCTAAAAGATCAACCGTGCAATTTCCAATCCCAATTACATCAAATCTCTTTTTATCTTTGATAGTCTTATTCATTTTCTCTCTAAAGCTCTTAGTAAGGAATATCCTTTTTCATTTAAGGATTTTGCATATTTCTTTAGCTCTGGAACTTCAACAATTCCTTTATAGGCAGCTTCTACAGCAAGTTTAATGGCATCAATACCGGCTTTAATTCCTCCGGGATGATGATAAACCGAAGTTCCAGCTAAAAACATTTTGCCCTCAGCACCAAGAACTTTTATATTATAGCCAATATTATTTGCTCCCAGACCCCCAGCAATTACCAGAGTCATTCCCTCATTCCCTTCTAATCCTTCTTCCCGTAGTCTTTTGATAATAAATTCTTTTTCAACATCAGTAGGTCTAATATATCCCCTGAGCGCTGGTAGTTGCATAAAGGCGGCTCCTTCAAGTGCGGCTAATAAATATACCAGTTTAGGATCTTCCCCAACAGAGTAATTGGGATCCCCACAGTATCTATTCATTCCAGCAGTATGAGCATAAATGGGAACTTTGTATTTATCTCCCATTTCATATATCTTCCTGATAACTTCAAAATCACCGGAGAAATGGGGAGAAAACATGAGGGCATTGGCTCCATTATCTACAGCAATCTTAGCGTATTCAAGGATATCAAAAGGACCTGCAGTAATATGAGGGGCAAAAAGAATCCTTTTTTTATTTTGTTTAGGGTTAAGTGATAAGTCAAATCCATTCTCTTTTAACATTTTAACTGTAAGAGTAACATATCTTGCCAGCTCTTCTTTTGTAAGATGTAAGTTTTCATCAGATTTAACAAAGAGTGCACCCGAGAGGGCTGCCTTAGTTACCCTTTTAGCAAAAAGCTTTGCTGGCAACCATTTCGGCTTAACAATAGTTCCTATGATTGGTTCTTTCTCGCTTATTTTAAGATATTCCCTTATTTTCTTATGTGGCCAGATCTGACCAGGAAACTTACTTTTAAATTCCTCGGGAAATCTATAGTCCACAGTTCTGGCAGTAAAATCTTTGAATCCATTAAAAGGTTCACTTTGTGTAGCCATTCTTAACTGTGCAAGAGGAACTTGATTGGAGAGGGTATCAAAAAATTCAAGAGGTGTAGATATAATTATCATTGCTGATTCTATTCCCTTTATAGGATTTAGTCCCAGAAGTTTAACCTCTCTAAGGAATGAGAGATGCTTTTTATATTCTAACGGCTCTTTTTCAGGTCCAGGCCAATTCTCTGTAGTTCCATGAATTAACATATTAGAAATAGCATCTTCTATTCCTTTAAAATTATACTCTCCCTTTTTTGACTTTGCGGTGAGATAGTAAGTGGTCTTAACGGCTTTTCCTCTATATATTCTTCCTTTATTTACATTATCAAGAATTCTACTTTCAATTTTCTCTTTTTTTAAAAAGGGCTGTCCAATGTAAGGATGCTCACTTACTATATTTAATAGTTTCCCTGTCCCTAAATATTCTTCCATTTTATCTCCTCCTTTCCTTTTTTTGGTCAGTTTTCTTCCAGGAACCAAAAATAATCAATACTCCTAATATAATGAGAATAAGAGGCCAAAACTTTGCTGCCGCAGAACTAGCGACAAGAAAAACAAGAGCAATTAAAGTAAGTATTCCTACAGGAACAAGAAGTGCAGGATGCTTTCCACTGAATAGATAAATCATAAATAGACTTTTTATTACCTCCTGTTATATCTCTCTGTATAGAGTATCCCAAACATTAGGGCTACTAATAGCCACATTTTTATTTATAGTTTCATAAAATATTTAATTTTTTACGCCTTCTTTCAAAAGTTTCTTTTACTTCCTTAAGTCTTCTGGGAATATCAATGTGTTGAGGACATTTACCTATACATTGGCTACAGTTTTTGCAATATTTTGCCTTTCCGCTATCAAGTCTTTCATATGTCTTTCGAGCAAGTTCGGGTAAACCGTGAACTTTTAAAAGATTTAAAGCGGTGAAATTTCCAGGAATATTAACTCCATTTGGACAGGGCATACAATAACTACAGCCAGTACAGTAAAGGTTAAGAAGTTCACTGTTCTTTTTTTGAATTTTATCAATTTGCTCTCCTTCCTCTTTTGTTAAAGGTTCCTCGCGTGAAACAGTAGCAGTATTTTCCTCTAACTGTTCTCTACTATTCATACCCGACATAGCTGTGCTTACTCCCGAGTTTGAGAGAACAAATCTAAGAGCTGCTTCAGCGGTGCTTTTAGCTCCGGTAACTTTTTGGTAAATTTCAGAGGGTGAAATTAGTCTACCTCCACCAATAGGACCCATTACAGCAACTCCCACTCCCTTCTTTTTGCAATATTCAATTACACTCTCATTCTTTCTATCTAAAAGATTATATTGGATAACAATAACCTCAATTGCTCCCCTGGACATCTCAAGAATATTAATGATATTTTCAGGAGTATCGTGACAGGAAATTCCAATGTGATGTATTAAGCCTTGTCTTTTAGCTTTTTTAGCTTCATCCATAAGCCCCTTAGGCCCCTTGACAAGCTTACGAAAAGGGATAAGAAAGGTGCTGTGGAAAAGGTATATATCAATATAATTAGTTCCCAGTCTTTTAAGTTCTTCTTCCAAAGAATCCCACCATAATTCTTTAGTTGGTTTATCGTTCGGGATTGGCCACCAGTCATGTGAAACAGGGTTCTTGGTTTGTACTATTATCTTTTCTCTTCCTACTTCTTTTAAGAATCGGCCAATTACTCTTTCACTATCCCCATTATCGTATAAATAGGCGCTGTCAAAATAATTAATACCAAGCTCATTAGCTCTTCTAAATAACTTTAAGGAAGCCTCCTGGTCAACAATATTTTCTTTATCAGGAATTTTCGGTAAACGCATACAACCAAAACTCAAAGCGGAAACTTTTAATCCTGTCCTACCTAAATTTCTATATTGCATTCTTTCCTCCAAATAGTTATTCTTATGATTTATCTATTATAAGCCAATATTTTAAATCGGGCAAATTATTTACCCCCTTCACCCTCCGAAAGAAATTCATGAAGCAAGTCTAAAGGGATAGGTCTTTCAAGAGGCATTTCCTCTTCAACATTACCATATTATTTCGTTCTATATTTAAGAAAAAGCGTTGCGG
Organism: Candidatus Aerophobota bacterium; assembly: GCA_030607715.1. The sequence continues at coordinate 3,375 of JAUWJM010000094.1, read as the reverse complement.
GTAAGAAACATAGTATATCCACCTTCATCCGCCTTTTTTAATAACTCTTTTAAGTCTACAATCAACTCTTTAACCTCCTTGAGTTTCTTTTAAGATACTCCTTACTCCATAAACATTGGATTTCCTCCACCGAGAAACACTGAAGAATTTTGATTACCCTCACTTATGTGAGAAAGCTTTAAAATTCTAATGCTTTAACCTGAATTCGGCAATTCTCTCTGCAATTTATTAGTTACATTGGAAACCATCTCCCATTTCATCTCCTTCTTTAATGAAAAATCTTTCCCAAAATTTTAGAGAGTGTAAATGTTTTTAAGTATTCTGGAAGTGCTTCCTCTAAGGTTAAAGGCATCAACATATCTCATAATAGCTTTCTTCACTGCTTTTATAATGTAAGCTTTGGGATTATCAAAAAGTTTATGCCTCTTTAGATTGCTGTATAGTTCGTTAATTGCTTCTTTAACCTTTTTATCATAGTAAACATAATGACCACAGACAATTGTCACCGCACTCAGCTCAGCAGGCATATCTTGAAGCTCATCGCTGGTCCATTTATCTTTCTTTCTTAACCACTTATTAAACGGTGCCTTTTTTAAAACTGCCTTACTCATAACTTCATAGAGATTAGAGTTATTCTCACTTGTTTTTCTTTCTTCAATTTCTGCTAAATTTAATAAGGCTTTTGTCTGTTCTGCGGCAAAAGCAGGACCAACATTTACTGCCGTAATTCCATACCAGGGATGTAATGAGAGGATGGGATCACTTAAATAATCCCCATTATGTTCCTTAAAACCTATCTGGAACTTTTTGGCAACTTCTGGAAGAGAACTTGCAGAAGTATAATCAAATCCCCCTACATTTTCCAGCATTTTAATCTCTGCTCCTGTTCTTCCTACAACAAATGCTGGTTTGGGCAGTCCTCTTCTTTTTATTCTAGAAAGTATTTCTTTAAGTGATGAGCTAAAATGCTCTACGGAAATACTCTCCCCGGCTGTCTCCTCTGTCCCTATTTCATAACTTACAGGTTGTTTTCCAAGAGAGATCCTTTTTTTCTCAGTAAATTCAATTAAATCTACAGTTAATTTAATTATTTTTTCTTCATTCATTTTAACTGAGGAAGATGGTTTAAATGAACAATCAATATGAAATCCAGAATATCCTGCTTTCAGACAGGCAATAAGAGCGTGTTTTACTGATTTTATTGCCTCCTCTTCACTCATTTTCTTTTCTTTTTCTCTATACCAGGGACCACAGTGATCCACACTTATAAAACGTAGATAGTCAGAAGAGGAATTACTATTTAACCCCAGGGATTTCTCTACATTGCTAATTTTCTGGACAAAGCTTTCAGGGGTTAGCCCCATTACATAGCCCCCTCCTTCCTCCTCGCTAACCTGATTTCTACTGGCTACAAAGAAAAGAGGAAAATCATATTCTAATGCTAATTCAATAGGTGCTCTTATAAGCTCCTCCGACATCGGGCAAATACAAAGATGAGTTATCCTCTCTCTTTTTTCACTTAATCTGTGGGTTGCTTTTACTAAATCAGCGGGCGATATATCCTCTCTTAATGGCATTTTCCCTTCCTTGTTTTTAAACTAAATAAATTTCTTTCTCTTTTTTAGCTGACTCATAGATACCATTCAATACCCTCATTACCTTTAATCCTTGCTCACCATTTGCCTCTGGCTCTTTATCCTTGCGAATACAATCTACAAAATAAGCAATAAAGGAGATTTTTTTACCAACTTCGGGAGTAATAGTCTCTATCTTTTCATCCCTTTCCTTATAAATCTTTAATGAGGGATAATGAATTTCTGCGCCTCCTTTTTCATAGATCTCTTCTCTCTTATATTTCATAAGCCTGCGAAAACTTAATGAAAATTTCTCCTTTATAAAATTCCTTTTTTGACTTATGAAATTGAGACAATCATTATCAATATGCTTTTTCACTTTATTTTCTTAGCCATTTATAAAGACGACCAAGACTCTTTTTCACCTCTTCCATAGGATCATAATATTCTGGTTCGTGTTCAATACTTAGATAACCATCATAATTAATTTCTTTTAAAACATTGATTACCGCGGGAATGTTAACTATACCATCTCCCAGAGTACAAGTTTCATGCTTACCTACTGTTTTAATATCCTTTAGATGAACATGAATTACATTTTTATTTAATTGTTTAATAGCCTCGCTGGCATTAATATTGAAAGTGGCAAACCATCCTGTATCCACACAAGCTCCAAACCAATCTTCTTTATCTCCAATCATCTTTTTAATTTTCTGAGGAGTCTCCCTACCAGGGTGATTTTCAAAGGCAAGATGCAGTTTATACTCCTGACAAAACTTGTAAGCTTTATCTAAAAGCTTTTCGTCTAAACCACCAGCCAGAACTTTTGCTCCCATCTTCTGGGCTAATTGAAAGCATTTTTCTGTCTCTTTCTCTGAGTTGCCAAATCCACCCGCATAGGAGCACACCGAAAGCTCGTATTTATTTAAGATTTGTTTGGCTTTTTCAATTTGGGTCTGAGTAGCTTTCTTATAATTAAGGTGAGCTGTCCAGAGTTCAATTGTCTTAAATCCAGCATCTGAAATAATTTTCATTAGTTCGCTGAATTCTTTTTCAAAGGCATCACTGTGAAAAAGTTTTTGAGTAGCCTCATCGGCTTTCCCCCAGTTAAATGGTTTTAAACTGTAATTAAAAGCGCACCCCACAAAATTTGCGGTTACAAAAGAAATCTTACTTTCATTAATTTCCATCCTCATCCTCCTGTTAATATTTTATCTTCTCCCATTTGCCAGTCTTCATTGATTGATAACCGACACATAGAATGGCATTTACTATGTAACCATCTTCAAAGGTCTCCCGAGGTTTTTTACCGTCCCTGATACACTGCACAAAATGTTTCATTTCGTTTAAATTTATCCATCTTTTTTCTTCAATAGACTTATTCACTGCTTCTAAAACTTCTTGACACCTAACTCCATCAATAAAGTTAGGAGTGGGTAGCTTATCTTTAGCTATAGCTTCCATAAAATCATAAACTAAGCTAAATAAGCATGGCTGTGAGCCTTGCCCATAAATTTATATCCCACTAACCCTACGTTGATTCTCCTCTTTGCGGAAATTATCAAAGCCACCATGAACTCCTGCGTATTCTAACTTATATTTTTCACAGGTCTCTTGCAATTGCCTGACAGAATAAGTATCAAAAAGAAAACCTGTCTCAATGCAGTCATACCCTGCCTTTTTACAATCTTTAAGTACCCCATCTAAATCCCTTCTCTCTTTGTTCCCAAATACAATTAATTGAATTCCTACCTTTGACGAAGACATCTTGCTCCTCCTCTTTTAAATATTTTTATCCTTT
>JAUWJM010000028.1 GCA_030607715.1 Candidatus Aerophobota bacterium | reverse complement strand
TCTTTCCTAAATAATTTCCATTTATGCTTTTAACGTAGTCCTCTGTTGCTTTCTTAAATCTATGATTTCCTATAAGGTAAACATTATCAAAATGGATTCCAATTTCACCTGCAATTTTTCTCATCCTTTCTACATTATTTAAAGCCTTTTTAGAGGGGTCTAATATAACAAATATGTCATCTATTTCCCATATTATTCTTCTATTAAGATGTTCCAGGCCACCTGGTGAATCTATAATTGTATATTCATAGCTATTAGCCATTTTAGGAAGAATGTTCCTTAAAATATTGTTGGGCATACAGTAACAACCTTTGGTCCACTTTACTCCTATACAGGCTATATCAAACTTTTCTGACTCATATAAGCAGGAAGTGTTAAATAAATATTCTATTTTATCAGGTAAAGGCATAGAGCTTAGCTCTTTATAAGTTTTGTTTTTTTGAATATCAAAAAGCACCTCAGATATTGTCTTTATTTCCTCTTTTTGTAAGTCTACTCCCAGCATATCGGCAAGATTTTGATCAGAATCAGCATCAATAAGTAAGGGATGCGATAAGCACTTAGCCAGCAAAGCTACAAAAGTTGTTTTACCGGTACCGCCTCTTCCTGTGCAAACAATCTTTTTACCCATTTTTTAAACTGTCTTTTTTATTTTTTCCATTATAGTGGGAAATTCACTTACATCAGTATGAGGTAAAAATTTTGCTGACATAAACTCATCCATATAATACGGATAAGTTATAAGGTCATAGTAAGTTATATTTTTGCTAATCTTATAAGCAGTATCAAGAGCATCCTTTGATAGAAGAGCCATTTTTGCTCCTAAGATAGAGGTATTACCTACAAACTGTACTTTCTCCCTTTGAACATCAGGGATAAGACCAAGAGTTATAGCATTTTCCTTATCAAGATAATTACCAAATCCCCCGGCTAAGTAAATTCTTTTAATATCGGAAAACTTAATACTCAACATTTTAGTGAGTGCATTTATTCCAGCAAAGATAGCTGCCTTAGCTCTAAGAAGGTTTTCTATATCAGCTTGAGCTATAACTATATCATTTTTAGTTGCAGTTTGAGAAGATGGCACCAGGAGAAATTCCAATTCCCCATTTACATCTCTTACTTTACTATTTATATCAGGATTCAATCTACCAGATCGGTCTACAAATCCTGCTTTAAACAGCTCCGCTATAGTATCTATCAATCCAGAGCCACATATACCTCTTGGTTTTCCTCCTCCAATAGTTATATATTGAATTTTTCCCTCTTCAGAAATTTTAACTCTCTCTATAGCTCCCTCAGCTGCTCTCATTCCACTTTTAACTCCACTCCCTTCAAAAGCAGGACCTGCTGAGGCAGAACAACAAACCATCCAATTTTTATCTCCAATAACAATTTCGCCATTTGTCCCAATATCTATAAGCATAGTGAGCTCATCTGTTTGGTATAAACCGGTAGCAAGTATTCCTGCAGTAATGTCAGCTCCCATCCAGCTTGCTATACTGGGAAGAGAGTAGAGAAGTCCTCTGGGATTAATCTTTATCCCCACCTCAGCTGCTCTTATAGGCGAAGGATAAGTGCATACAGGAATATAAGGTTCTTTTCGAAGATAGGAAGGATTTAACTCAAGGAGAAAATGGAGCATTGCTGTATTCCCTGCACAAACAATAGCCATCACATCATTAAGTTTTATGTTATTTCTGGAGATTAAAGTAGTAATAAGATTATTTATATCATCAACAATTGCTTCTCTTAGTTTTTCTTCTCCCTTAAGTTCAGCATAAATTATTCTTCGGGTAACCTCTTCTCCATAAACCATCTGAGAGTTGTAAGTAGCCTCAGCATCCATAGTCTCAAAGGTATTTAAATTTACCAGATGAACTACTACTGTTGATGTTCCAACATCTATGGCAAGGGCAAAATTTCTATCCGTGGTATTTCCCCTCTCCACCTGGATAATCTCAACTGTTCCTCCTCTTATCCCTAAAGTGGTAGTTATCTTCCAATCACTTTCTCTTAAAATGTAAGGAAGAGTCCTTATTACCTTGAGCCCGGTCTGCATAATAGGGGTTTTTCTTTGACGCCTTATGCCACGATAAAGACGAACATGATCGGCTATATTGTCCTGTAAGGAGGGAGGAGGAAGTTCAAGGTAAATTTTTTGAATAGGGGGCTCATATTTGAAAAACACCTGCTCTTTCATGGGAGCATAAAGAGCTCTGAACCTTTGAGCATCCTTATCTATAAGGATTTTCCCTTTTGCACGTGCCTCAGGAGGAATCTCAACTACTATATTACCTATAACTTCAGTCTGGCAGGCAAGAACATAACCTTTTTTAATATCTTCTCTTTTAAGAAGAGTAGTAGGACGAGTGGTAACATCACCTTCTTTAACTATAAGTCTGCAACTACCACAGATTCCGTCCCCTCCACAAATAGAGTTAACATAAACACCAGCTCTTATTGATGCCTCAAGAAGAGTTACACCTTTTTCTACCTGTATTGTTTCACCTTGAGGCAAAAAAGTTACTTTAACCTTATCTTTTTTCATTTCTTACCATCTGGTTTCCATTCATTCTTAAGGAAACTGGGTATCCTGGCTGCCTCCTCTGGACCAACTAAAACATTCCAGCCAAATTCATCTATAAGTTCGGCCCGAAAAACAGCAACAAGACCAGGGATAATAATAGTATTATGATTTACCTTTTCTCTGACTTTTTGTTTTTCTAAAGTTTTTGCTACCTTTTCTGCAGACCATTTATCTCCAGCATAAGCATTTAAAACACCCATGCCTTCAGTTTCTACTACAGAAATACAGGTGGGGATTTTGCTGTTTTCTACTTCTGATTCAACAGTAAAGTAGGTAAGAGAAAAATTAGTGGTAACAATTACTGGTGAATCAGAATTTACTGCTCCTATTTCGTAGAGCTTAGAGTCTACAGCGTTAGGTACTTTAGGATCAGTATAGATATTTTGCCTCACAGTGAGTAAGGGTAGAAGTTGCCAGGCATTTTTGGCCTTTATCACCACAATATTTGCATACTTGCATACATAGGTAGATGCCTGAATAATCTCTTGAAAAGGGTCTTCCTCGCTGGTAAACATTATGGTAGGATATCCTAAGGGACGGAAAACTTTTTCTACGGCCAATCGCCTTAATTTCGTTAAATAATCAAGTGCAGTTCTGGTTTTTCTTGTCCCTGGATCAAGAACAAGATCGTCCACTCCAATTTTCTTTATATTCTGGATAAGGTCGGCAAGCTCTTCCAGGCTCTCAGCATAAACAGCAAGAGGACAGTTATACTGTTTGGCAAGGGAAGCTACTTTTTCAAAATTTTCCTTGTTAGCAGAATAAATTAAGGGTCTTTTATCACCAATAACCTTTAGAACAGATTCTATAACAGAGGGGTCCTGGCAGATGAGAATAAGGGGATAAGTAGTTTTCTCTGTTATCTTTTCTGCCAGACGAGCAAACTCTTGAGCGCTAACTGATTTGTGTTGCAAAGCTACAAGATCTATCTCTATTTCCTCACCTACTCTAATGAACTTAAGCTGATTTATGGAAGTTATTTCTTTATCCAGCTCACTATCGGTTAAAGTATCTTCAACTAAAATAGCCACTCCTGTTGGGTGATAGAATTTTTCCTTATGTCGAAAAAGCACTGTTTCTTGTCCTATTTCTAATTTGTTTTGGTCACTACCAATGGAAACAAGCTTCATTGGTGGTGCTGAAGCCTCAGCAAGCTGAGCTTTTGCTTCCTCACTTATATGTGGACATTTATCTATAGCAACCCTTTTTGCTGCCACTTGCATAGCAAAAGCCATGCAGGTAGGAAAATTACAATCCCCACAATTAGTTCTAGGTAAAAGCTTGTAAATTTGCAGTCCAGTTAAGGCCATTTGCTCCCTCCTTTATATGAGTAATGGGTAATGAGTGATAAGTAATGGGTTACTTGTCACTCTTCATTAATCACTTAATTACATATTACTGTCTTAACCTTACATCATTGGTTCCATAGACAGAGCCGGATGACTTTTTTTTTGCAAAAACTCTAAAAGCTCCTCTGAGGTAATAGCATCCTTTTCTGTAGCTATTTTTTCCATGAGTTCAGGCTCTCCTATTTCCTTTAGTCTTTTTTCCAATCGCTCCTTTATTTCCTCTTTAAGTTCAGCAGGCATCCAAACCAGCCTCTTTGTTCCCCCATCAGCAGAGATAAACTTTTTGCTGGTAATGTAAACCTTACCAATTCCTATAAATCCTGGTGTCTGAATTCCTCCCCCTACCTGCCCAGCCATAGTGCTAAAAGTCATCCCTACAGGGGTCATTTCAGTAAACTCCCGGTTAACGATCATAACCCCATTAGTCTCTGGAAGAACTGCCACAACGCACTCAAAACAGCCACACGAAGTCATTGGATCCTCTAACATAGAGTAGGCATTAAATATCTCCAAGTTTCCATGAGATTTCACCTTAAGATATTCATTAACTCCCTCCCATTGCCCTTTTACAGGATCTAAAGTTTTACCCTTTTTCACAGGCTCATTAGGCCCATGAGGATTTAACTGATGTGACGCCTTGCAATCAAGCCAGGTATAAGCACCACAAAGACCTAATCTTTCAGGAGTTACAATGCATACATGATCCGGTGCATAAGACTGACATAAAATACAACTATAGTAAGTATCAACATTTTCGTCAGTCATCCCACCCAATCGCTCATCTCTTTGATAATAAATTTTCTTTGCCTCTTCTAAAGGCTTTTTCATTTTTACCTCATCAGTAATAAGTGTAACCTGAACTTTATCTACAATTTTTGAATACTCGTCTTTGATCTTAGCCACCAGTAATTCTCCAAAGTGTTTTAACCTGAACCCTTTTTGATAAGCCTCTTTGCTTATCCTTATCCAGGCAATAGCCCTCTGACCCATATGAAATATACCATTGGCACAGGATATAAATTCATGGATTCTGCGCTCAAGAACGCTCTCAAAATCTTCACTGAAATTTCTTCCGGCAACCTCTACCAGAATTCCTAAATTCATGGCGCTGCCTTCTTCAACTGTATCAACATCAGGACCAATGAGCTCAACTTTACCATCTTCTACCTCATCCATGGGTTTTCCTCTTAAAAATTCAAAAGCCACACTACGCTTTCCACCAAATTCAACCTGCATTTGCTCTTTTCTAACTCTTTCTCCCTCAAATCCAGCACCATAAGGAACAGGAATGGGAACCTCAGTTACCTTTATCTCAAGACCTCTTACCTCAATAGCTTTGCTAACAATCTTATCAAGAGAAATATTAGAAACAACATGCTCATAAGTACAGATTCCTGTAGGAAGAATCTGGGGTATATCAACATCAGATAAAATAGGAAAACCAAAATTAATAGCTCCGGCAGCAGCGGCATATTTTTCATCAGTAAGGAGTTGTCCGCTACCATTTACCTCAGGATCAGCTCCCAGAGCAAGAACAAAAGCATGAACTCTTTCTTTGTTATAAAGGAGTAATTTTCTGCCTATTTCTCTGGCCTTTTCTGGATCTCCTGGTTTTATCCCTCCAAAAGTAAGGGCAGCTCTGGCAGCAAAGTTCAAGGCATGAATAGCAGAAGAGGTATCCTTACCATAGGGAACAAGAAAAGTATCCCAGTTCATCTCAATTCCTTCTTCGGCAAGTTGTTCAGCCATGCTCTTTCCACCAGTTGAGGAAGCCATAAAAACTAAGATACTTTTTTCCTGAAGAGCTCTGGCAAGCTCAACTGCTTGTTCATTAGTAGGATGAGCTCCTGCACAGGCAGCAAAACCAGGCATTCTCCCATCAACTAACTTTATTCCCTGCATTCGCAAGATAGAATCATCAGTAAACCCAAGCCAGATTCCTTTAGGCTCATCCCCGGTGAGATACTTGAAAGCTTCGATAATCTCCAGAGCAATCAAAGTGGCAATTCCCGCATCCAGCGCATTTCCCAGATAGGGAAGCCAAACTCTCTCCTTTACCAATGGAGGAAGAAAAGATCTTGCCTGCTCTAAAGCTTCTTTAACATCAGCCAAAGTTTTCACCTCTATCCCCAACAAAGATAAAATTACAGGTAAATAATAAGCAGTGTTAGGGAAACCTACCTCTTGTTTTTCACCTTTTTCCTCAATCAACTCATTTAACTTCTCTTCAGCTTCTTTTACATACTTATGTGCCCCACGTATTGCTGCTGAAGCTATTATTCTGGACATTGATAACCTCCTTAAAATTATGCCATCCTTATAATTTCTCCCTGCATAGAAACGCTTTCTCGTAATCCTTCTTCCCCCTCTAAGAGAGTTCTTACCTTTGGATAGTCAAGATAATCTTCCAGTAAAATATCTTTTACTGTAGATATATCCGCCTTTTTTCTTATCAAAGCTGTATACACTCCAGCATCTTCAATATTATTTATTGTGGTAAAGCCAACCAATCTATTCCCTTTAAGTACAACCTTTTTATATTTATACTTCTTTGGATTGGACCTTACCAACTCTTCATAACCTTCTTCTCTTGCTCTTACATAACCAACTGAGATAAATGCTAATCCAAAAAAGTCAGCCGAGTTTGCCCCTATAGAACCGGGATATTTTTTATTCCTCTCTACCATATTCATTCCAGCAATTCTTCCCTATTCACAAGCAGCTGTCCACAAGGCATTTACCACCCTGGTTCCGGTTACTATGTCTTTGGTTTCGGCAACATCTCCGGCAGCAAAGATTCCTTCAATGTTTGTCCGGAGAAAATCATCGGTGAGTATGCCCCAATGAGTTTTTACCAGGGAATCCTTAACTACAGATGTGTTGCACATAACCCCCTTTCCCACTATCACAAGCTTAGCAGAAATTTTCTCTCCATTGTCAAGTTTTACTTCTTCCACCTCACCCTCACCCAAAATCTCCTCAGGAGCAATTCCAGTTCGGATAGATATTCCATTTTCCTGTAGCCACTTACCTATTATTTGAGCTGCTTCAATATCTACAACCTGCGATAATACCCTGGGAGATTTAACTATTACCTGAACATTAACACCTCTTTTTTTTAATCCATAAGTAGCTTTTAATCCAATCAGCCCTCCGCCAAATATTACCGCTTCTTTAGTTTTATCACCTAATTTAACAATTTCATCAGCATCAGATAATGTTCGAAATCCAAAAACTCCATATTTATCCCCACCTTTAATCCCTAAAGGCTTAGGACTTGCTCCAGTTGCAATCAAAAGTTTATCGTAAGGTAAAGAGTCCCCTTTTTGCAAAATCACCTTATTTTTTGAAATATCGATTCTATTTACTTTTTCTCCCAGAATTACCTCTACTCTGTTTTTATCATAAAAATCCTTTTCTCTATATAGAATATCCTTCTTTTGACGAGTTCCTGCAACATAATCTGTAATAAGAGATCTACAGTAAGCAGGAAAATTTTCATCTGATACTACTGTAATTTTACCATCTTTATCCAGCCTTCTTATTCCCTCAATAGCATTTATCCCTGCTGCGCAGTTACCCACTATTAAGTAATGCATTTCTTCCCTCCTTGCTCTTACTAACAGCCTCTTTAAAATCTTGTACTTCTCCAAAGAATAAGGCACCAGTAGGACAGGCCTCAACGCAAGCTGGAATTTCTCTATCCTGACATAAATCGCACCTCACAGCTACTTTTTCCTCCTTGTTCGGAAGAAGAGAAGATCTTATTATGCCAAAAGGACATGCCATAACACACATCCAGCATCCTATACACTTTTCTTCATTAGCAAGAACTAAACCTGTTTTCGGATCTTTTCTTATGGCTCCAGCAATGCAGGCATCTACACAATAAGGTTCCTCACAATGACGACACTGCAAAGGGAAACTATCCTCCTCGCCAGCAGTTTTAACTTCAATTCGAGGTTTAGGAAAAGGGACTTCTCGAATTGCCTTAAATAAATCTTTGGATAAGGAATGTTCCACAGCGCAGGCTATCATACAACTGTGACATCCTAAACATTTATCTAAATCGACAAATACTCTCTTCATCACATCCCCCTTTACTGATACATCAATGGTTTTAATTTAAGAGCTTTTCTTTTCTTATCTATATGTTCTATCATAATATGGGCTGCTTTTATAGGATCAGCCTCAAAGGCAAACTTTGCCCCTAAGATATTTTCTATATCACCGCACAGGAAATCAGTTACGTTTTTACTGCCAAGAATTGGAAAAGGAACACCAAGCACAGTGAAAACGCCGGAGGCAACAAAATAAGATGCTATGGATACAGCCTTTTCACTCATCCACTCAGGAGCCGCTCCTGCTGCCGGAAGATCGCTTATATCCTCTCCCAATCCCCCTTCAAGAACTACATTGGTAAGAGTCATTAAAATCCTACTGTTATCAACACAGGAGCCAACATGAAGAATTGGAGGAATTCCTACTGTCTCACATATCTCCTGAAGACCTTTTCCTGCATATTCAAAAGCAGCCTCTGGTTTCAACAATCCTGCTTCAGCATCAGCAATGGCCGTGCACCCAGTTACAGCTACCAGAACATCATTTTTAATTAACTCTTTGCTCATCTCTATATGACCAAAGTTATGTTTAATTTTAGGATTGTTACATCCTACCACTCCTGCTAAACCTCTGACTCTTCCCTGAATTATAGCATCATTCAAGGGTCTGTAAGTAGCACGATAGGTCCCCCCAAGGAAATTATAAACATTCTCTGCACTAAACCCAGCCACTAAATCCTCGTTTTCATCAGGAATTTGAATATCATTACCATTTCTATTAGGAAAATTTTCAATAGCCATCTTAATTATACGTTTAGCTATTTCATAAGCCTTCTCTTCCTTAAATTCAATATGAGTAACACCAGGTGCTTTATTTTTAGGAGAAGTTGTTACAAGTTTAGTATGAAAAGCAGTAGCTACACTGGCTAAAGCAGGCATTATACACTGAACATCCACCATCATTAAATCAACTGCCCCAGTAAGAATAGCAAGTTCCTGTTGCAAGAAATTTCCCGCTACTGGAATTCCATGACGCATTAAAATCTCATTTGCTGTGCAACACATTCCCACCAGATTTATGCCTTTGGCCCCCTTTTTCTTAGCAAGCTCAACAATTTCAGGATCCCTTACTGCATCTACTACTACATCAGATAAAGTAGGTTCATGACCATGAACTACAACATTAACCTCATCTAAAGAAAGAGTGCCTAAATTTGATCTTGCTAATATAGGATCAGGAGTATGAAATAAGACATCAGAAAGGTCAGTAGCAAACATAGACCCACCCCATCCATCAGATAGAGCAGTCCTGAAACCATGCATTAAGATATTTTTATAATCATTGTCCACTCCGATATGAGTTCTATGCATAGTTTCTACAATTTCTCGATCTATTCCTCTTGGTATAACTCCCAGCTCTTTCCAAAGTTTAACTCTTTTCTCAGGTGCCCTGAGTGGCGTCTTTATTTCACCGTGCTGGCGACCAAAATCAGCAAAAATTTTTTCCGTCAGCTCCTCAGCAATCTCATTTTTTTCTCTTCCATTAATTTTAACTCCGTATTCACAAGCCAGAGCTTTTAGTTTGATCTCATCCTTTATCCCATAGGCATCTGCTTTTCCCTGAGCGGCTAACATCAAAGCATGAGTAATATCTCTTCCATGATCAGAATGAGCTGCTGCTCCTCCGGCAATCATTCTAATAAAGTTTCTGGCAACAATAGTATCTGCTGATGCACCACAAACCCCGGTTTGCTCTTCTTCAGCAAAAGGATCAATTCTACAAGGTCCCATACTGCAATTCCGACAGCATATACCCAATTGTCCAAATCCACACTGGGGTTGCATAATTTCAAGACGATCCCAAGCTGTTAAAATATTTTTCTTCTCTGCTCTTTTTAGCATCTGCTGACTTGCTCTATCAACAGTTCTTTTTTCTACCTTATCCATAATTCCTCTCCTGAGTTAATTTTTTAACTATAGCTTTTATTTCCTTCCTGAATCGTTCTCCTCTCTCCCAGAGAGAAAAACCGCTAATGTCTGCTTCAATAATAGCCTCATCAAAGCTTATAAATCCGAGAAAATGAAAATCAGGCATATTGGATAAAAGATAATTTTTATCTTTTTCTCCTCTTATTTTATTACCAACTGTGGACAATTTTAGTATTCCTATCTGAGGTGCAAGTTTTTTAATACGGAAGGCTGTCTCAATGCTCTTTTTACCTGGCTCAACAATTACAATCAACTCATCTACTGCTTTCGCTGTTCCTCTTCCCAGATGCTCTATACCTGCCTCCATATCCAGAATTACCACCTCTTCTCTTTCCACCAGAAGATGAGAGAGCAGTGCTTTTAAAAAGGCATTTTCCGGACAGGTACACCCCAGCCCTCCTCCCCTGACTGTTCCCATAATAGCAAGTTTTATTCCATCGTACTCTACAAAGTACTTATCTGGAATATCATCAACCCTGGGATTTAACTTAAAATAAGGAGAAATACTGCCCGGTTTAGCTCCAGTTCTTTCTTCAATTAATTTTTTCATCTTAATCAGAGGAGTAATATTGGATGGATTTGGGAAGGAAAGAGTCAAAGCAAGGTTAGTGTCAGGGTCAGCATCAATGGCAAAAACTGACCTTTCATTTACTGCAAAACATTTAATAATACCTGCAGCAATAGTGGTTTTACCCACACCTCCCTTTCCGGTGACCGCAATTTTCACTTATTAAAAATCCTTTGATAGCTTTAGTATAACTTATTGATGGATTACCATTCGTTCCTGAGTAAAATTGTATTATACTTGCAAAGTTTTTTTATGTCAAGCGAACATCAAATCCTACTTTGTAAAATAGCTTCTACCAGGTCGACTGTCTGTCGGGTCTGTTTTACATCATGACATCGCACAATTCTTGCACCACCTACTAAACCTATACAGGTTGCAGCCAAACTCCCTGAAAGCCTTTCCTCTAATGGAAGATTTAAAACCTTTCCTATAAAGGATTTTCGGGAAACTCCTATTAAAATGGGTCTTTTTAAAACTCTTAATTTCTTTAAGTTCTTTAAGATAAAAAGATTATGTTCCACTGTCTTACCAAAACCTATTCCAGGGTCAACAATTACTTTTTCCAGATTAATCCCTGCACTAACTGCTATTTTTAGACCCTGTTTAAGATAAGAAATTATCTCATCCATTAAGGCCTTATACTGAGGATTATCTTGCATATCTCTGGGAGTCCCCTTGATATGCACTATAACAAGAAAAACCTTATTTGAAGAAACTACCCTTGCCATATCTGGATCAAATCTTAATCCACTGATATCATTTACCATTTCTGCCCCTGCCTCAATACCTTCCCTGGCAACCTTCGCCTTATAGGTATCTATGGAAATAGGGATCTTAAATAACCCAATGATTTTTTTAATATAAGGAATAGCCTTTTTTATCTCCTCCTCTGCGCTAATTTGGTGTGCACCCGGTCTGGTAGACTCGGCCCCAATATCAATAATATCCGCTCCTTCTCTAACCATTTGTTCTACTCGCCCCAGGATCTCTTTTTCGGTTCGGTATTTTCCTCCATCGTAAAAGGAATCCAGGGTAAGATTTAAGACACCCATTAGGGCAATTTTTTTGGTTAAATCTATGCTGGTATGAGAAAAATCCAAAACAAAATTGGAATCATTTAACTTCATAGAACTTTAATGAGCTCATCACTCCTTTGTGCCTTGGTGACTTAGTGGCTGAACTGTTACTAAGAATGAAAAATAGAACTGAGGAATCCACCAAATTTCTCAGTAGTCGCTTTATCAGGTGGAGGAGTCAGGTAACTAACTCCTATTAGAGCTATCAGAGCACATAGTATTCCAGGGAGAATAGGAAGAGAACCAAGATTAAAACTGGAAGGAAGAATTTTATAAATGAGAAGAACAGAGACCGTCTCCCCTATCAGAACCGAGCTAATAGCCCCCCATTTAGTGGCCCTTTTCCAGTAAAGGGCAGCCAGAGTAGCCGGATAAAGGACTCCAATTCCAGTAAAAGCAGAAGTAGTTATAGCTACCAGAGTGGAAACTGGTCTTAGAGCGATTAAAAATCCAAATAAAAAGAGAAATATAAGAATGATTCGGCTTATGAGAACCTGCCTGGCAGAAGAAGCTTTTCGGTTAATAAAAGAAACATAGATATCCCTGGTTAAAATGGAACTTAAAGAAAGGGCCTGAGAATCAGCAGTAGAAATTAAAGCAGCCAAAGAGCCTGCTAAAATGATGGCTACCAACCAGGGGGGAGCAAATTTAATCATAAGTAGGGGAAGAATTCTATCTACGGCCGGTCCTTCAAGATTGGGAATCACAGTTGAACCCATTGCACCGATCCAGACTGGAAAGAAGAATACTACCAGACAAACCAGGGGAAAAAGAAACATCATTCGCTTAATCACCTGAGGACTTTTTACTGCATACATTCTGGTCCAAAGATGAGGCATTAGAGGATCAGCTACTACCCATAGAAGAAGAAATCCAAACCATATTCCCGGAGTAAAGAAGTTACCCACTCCTAATCGGGATAAATGGGCCGGGCTCTCCT
The DNA here is from genome assembly GCA_030607715.1 of Candidatus Aerophobota bacterium. The sequence continues at coordinate 1,832 of JAUWJM010000028.1, read as the reverse complement.
CAGCTAATTTTGAAGTTGCCTCTTTTAGTCCACCTAACCCGGAGCTTACCAAACCAAAGGCAAGGGAAAGACAAACTAACATCATTATTCCCATCAGAGCATCAGTCCAGGCTACACTTCTCATACCTCCCATAGTAAGAACAATCATAAAAAGGGTAATGATACCGGCTCCAGCTACATAAGGGATAACTCCATGGGAGATTTCCTCGAGAACATACCCCGCTCCCATAGCCTGAACCGCTAAATAGGGAAGAATAAAAATCAGCATCACGGCTGAATAGATGATTTGGAGTTCCTTTCCAAATCTGTCTCTGATCAATTCAGGGGGGGAGATGTATCCATATTTTTTCCCTAATAACCAGACCCGGTAGCCAAAAATATAAAAATTTATTGAGATAAGGGCAGTTCCTACTCCAATAGGTCCATACCAGGCCAATCCTTTACTATAACCCCACCCAGCACAACCCAGAAAAGTAAAAGCACTGCAAAGAGTGGCAAAGTAAGTAAATAAACTAATAAAGGTTCCCAGGGTGCGTGAGGCAGTAAAATAATCCTCTACAGTCTTTCGTCCAACTTTATATCCATAGATTCCTAAAAGACTCATCCCGGCTAAAAATAGAATTAGTATGAGAAAAGATACCCATAAGTTTTCCATTTCTTATTCTTTCTGGCGTGATTTTTTCTTTGAAGATGATTTAATTAAATCCAAAGATGGTGCAGGCCAATATTTTTTAGTGAAAAAGAAAGCTATCAGAGAATAGGCTACAATAAGGGTCATCAGGTAGAGAAACCAGGCCGGTAACCAGCCTCCTATCAGTGGTTCAAATCCTTCCCCGCCCCAGAAATCATAATAAAGTAAAAAGATCAGAGCAAAAAGAAGGAACCAGAAAAATCCTCTTTTTTTTCTGGGTAAAAAGGGGGAGCTTTTTATCTTTTTCATTTAGTCACCTGCTTAAAAAAAAATAGTATCTTACTTTGCTATGGTCAAGCTAATACTTACATCACCTCTACATTATTTAATTTACCATACCCTAATAACTTTGTCAACTTCTTTTTTCTTTTGGCTACAATGATACTGCACGCTTTTTAACGGAAAAATATAACAAGAATTATTACTTCAAGAAAACAAAAGAGGTCTGGACGACAAGCGAGGAGCTTAAATGTTATTCCTTTTCTCCTCTGTGGTGTTTTATAACCTCACCTTTTACAGTAAAAACAACATCTTCGGCAATGTTGGTGGCTAAATCTGCCACTCGTTCTAAGTGTCTTGCTATAGAAATTAATTGAATAGACCGCTCTATAGTTGAGGGATCACTTATCATATAAGTTATGAGTTCTCTGATAATTTGATCTCGGAGAGAATCAACTTCTTCATCTTCTTTGCAGACCAGAATTGACAGGTTTGCATCTTTTCTGGCAAAGGAATCAAGACTTTCCTTCAACATCTCTCTTACCTTTTTGCCCATTCTCGGAAGATCAACTAAGGGCTTAACCATGGGTCTGGGAATTAGATAGAGTGCACTTTCGGCAATATTAACCGCATGGTCCCCTGTCCTCTCCAGGTCATTATTTATTTTAATAATAGCCACTATAACCCGCAAGAAAGAAGCTTCTGGCTGGTATAAAGCTATGAGCTTTATACCAGAGTCCTCTATTTCTATTTCTGACTCATTAGCTTTTGGCTCATCTTTATTAATGACTTCCCTGGCAAGTTCTTCATCTTTATTAACAAGTGAGTTTACACTTTTTTCCAGCATTGATTCCACCAAAGAAGCCATAACAAAAAGCTTTTCCTTAAGTTGGGTAATTTTTTGTTCTAACATCTTACTCTC